>JBJONJ010000245.1:0-7547 GCA_046051905.1 Verrucomicrobiota bacterium | reverse complement strand
AGGCCTGCTCGGTGCCGCGCTCACCGGTCTGATGGTGCTCCTCTTCCTCCGCGATCTGCGCAGCGCCTTCATCGTCATTCTAAACATCCCCATCGCCATCGCCGCCGCGCTGCTCGCTTTGTGGATCAATGGCTACACCGTCAATCTGATGACCCTCGGCGGTCTCGCCCTCGCCGTCGGCATCCTCGTCGATGAAGCCACCGTCGAAATCGAAAACATCCACCGCCGCATGAAGCAAAGTGTGCGGGCACTCTTGCCCGCATTGTCTTGGACGCCTCCGAAGAAACCATCGGCCCGCGCTCGCTTTCGATGCTCTGCATCCTTGCCGTCTTCGTGCCGAGCTTCTTCATGACCGGAGCCGCCAAGGCCCTGTTTCTGCCGCTTTCGCTCGCCGTTGGCTTTTCGATGATCGCCTCCTACCTGCTCTCCAGCACGCTGGTGCCCATCCTGAGCATCTGGTGGCACCGCGAGCCCAAAAATCCTTCTCTTCCTCCTACTCATACTCTTCCTCCCGGTGAGCGTGCACGTCGCACGCTCGATTACTTCTTCATCCCCAGCCTAACTACCCGCCACCTCCTCGTCCCCGCCTACCTCGCCGGCACGATCTTCGCCATCACGCTTTTCCTTCCCTTCCTCGGCACCGAAATCTTCCCGCAAATCGACGCCGGACAGCTCCAGCTCCGCCTCCGCGCCCCCACCGCCACGCGACTCGAAACCACCGAGCAGATCGCCACCCGCACCCTCGCCATCATTGGCGAAGAAGCCCCCATCGCCACCAGCATGGGCCTCATCGGCGTGCATGCGCCAAATTACCCTGTCAATCTCATCCACCAATGGAACAGCGGCCCCGAAGAGGCCACCCTGCAGATTCAGCTCAAAGAAGATGGCAGCCGGATGCCCATCGACGAGCTGCGCGAAAAACTCCGGGGCCGACTTGCCGCCGAGTTTCCCGGCGTTCTGTTCTCCTTCGAACCTGCCGACATCGTTTCACGCGTCATGGCCCTCGGATCGCCCACGCCCATCGAAGTCGCCGTCAGCGGCAAAGACTTCGCCGCCAGCCGTGCGCATGCCGAAACACTCCGCGCCAAACTCGCCACCCTCAAAGACCTTCGCGACGTGCAGTTCAGCCAAACCCTCGACTACCCCAGCGTCGATGTGAACATCGACCGCGAACGCGCCGGCCTGCTCGGCGTGAAAATGAGCGATGCCACCCGCAGCCTCGTCGCCGCCACCGCCAGCAGCCGCTTCACCGTGCCGAACTACTACGCCGACCCAAAAACCGGCCAAAGCATGAGCCTTCAAGTCCAAGTGCCCGCCACGATGATGAAGAGCCTCGAAGACCTGCGCAACCTGCCCATCAGTGCTGTCGACAAAGCGCCCGTGCCTTTGCGCAACATCGCCAGAATCAGCGAAGGCAGCACCATCGGCCAATACGACCGCTACAACATGTCCCGCACCGTATCGGTCATCGCTAACCTTCACGATCAACCACTGGGCACCATCGCCAAACAGGTCGAAAAAGTCATCGCGGAGAATCCCGCGCCCACCGGCGTCAACGTTGCCCTTCGCGGACAAGTCCCGCCGATGAAGGAACTGCAAAGCGGCCTGCAAACCGGCCTGCTCATCGCCATCGTCACCATCTTCCTGCTCCTCGTCGCCAACTTCCAAAGCTTGCGCCTTGCGGTGATCGTGCTCACCACCATCCCTGCCGCCTTGCTCGGCGTCGTGCTCGCCTTGAAGCTCACCGGCACCACGGTCAATATTCAGAGCTTCATGGGAGCCATCATGGCCGTCGGCGTCGCCGTGGCGAATGCCATCCTCCTCGTCACCTTCGCCCACCGCGCCCAGCTTGGCGGCATGAACAAACGCGACGCCGCCCTCGAAAGCGCCACTACCCGCCTTCGCCCCATTTTAATGACCAGCCTCGCCATGATCGCCGGCATGATCCCCATGGCCCTCGCGAAATCTCAGACAAGTCCCCTCGCCATCGCCACCATCGGTGGCTTGGCTTTGGCGACCGTCGCCACGCTGCTCGTTCTGCCTGCGGTGTATGCGCTGCTGGCGAGCAAGAACGCGAAGGAGGCTTCGCTGGAGCCGGTTGTGGACGTCTCGTGAACTTGAATTCTATTCAGAGCATGCCAGCCACACTCCAACTCACCCCCGCCGCCAAGCTGCGTTTAGCGCAGCGGCTCTACTGGTCGGCCCGGCGCTTGAAAGCGGCTGCTTTTCGCCAGCAGCACCCGGAATGGACAGTGACACAGATCGAACAAGCCACTCGCGACGCCTTTCGTTATGCCAGAGACTGACCTTTTCACGCTCTTCACCCTCCCACTCAACGAAGCAGGACTCGCCTACTTCGTGACGGGAAGTGTTGCCAGTATGATCTACGGTGAACCACGGCTCACCATCGATGTGGACATCATTCTCACCTTGGCTCAATCCGACCTCAAAAAACTCACGACAGCCTTTCCCGAAGAGGCTTTTTACATTCCGCCGCTCGAAGTCCTCCGCATTGAGGCCGCACGCTCACTACGCGGTCATTTCAATCTCCTCCATCATGATACTGGCTACAAAGCGGACATCTACCTCGCTGGCAGTGATCCGCTTCACGCTTGGGCATTCGAGCATCGCTGCCAGATCGACCTGGATGGCACGCTAGTCTGGTTCGCTCCGCCTGAGTACGTCATCATACGCAAACTCCAGTTCTACCGAGAAGGCCGCTCCGAAAAGCATCTGCGCGACATCCGTGCGATGCTCGACCACACTGAGCCGGATCGTGTCACCCTGGATCGCTTCCTCACCGAGCACGCTTTGCAGCCTGAATGGCAAGCCGCACTCTCAACTGCTCGCTAACCACCTTTCGTCTACTGCCGGCCATGCGCCTCCTCATCTTCCTTTCCCTCACCTCGATCTCTTCCGCTATCGAGCTACCAACAGCCAAGCCCACCACCGGCATCATCCACCGCTGGGTTTCGCTGCCCGCCACGCTCGCACCTTGGCAGCAGGCCACGTTGCATGCGAAAGTCACTGGTTACATCGCCACGCTGACCGTCGATAAAGGTGATGCCGTCAAAGCAGGCCAAGTCCTCGCCACACTCGAAGTGCCCGAACTCCAAGCCGACATCGCCAAATCGAGGGCCGAGGTCACGGCGGCTCAAATCGAAGTCAAACGCCTTCACGAAGCTCGTTCAAAGTCTCCCGACCTCGTCCTGCCACAAGCCATCGATGACGCCGAAGCCAAGCTCGCCATCGCCAAGGCCGGATTGGAGCGCAGCGAGACGCAGATCCAGTTCGCCACGCTCAAAGCGCCCTTCGACGGCATCATCACCGCCCGCTTTACCGATCCCGGCTCCCTCGCCACTGCCAATACGACGAAGCTCCTCGAAGTCACTGACCTCAGCACGCTGCGCCTGCAAATCCCCGTCACCGAACTCGAAACCGGGCTCGTCACCGTCGGCAAGCCCGTGAAAGCTCAAATCGACGCCGCTGGCGCCACCCCCGTCGAAGCCAGCATCAGCCGCATCGCCTATGCGCTCGATCCCGCCACGCGCACGATGCTCGCCGAGGCCGATTTGAAGAATCCCGACCTTAAAGGGCGCCCTGGTATGTATGCGATGACGAAGATCGCCGTCGAAAAGCACGAAGGAGCGACGCTTGTGCCTGTCGGTGCCCTCGTAATGGAAAAGACGAACGCCTTTGTCTTCAAGCATGCGGACGGCAAGGCAATGAAGACCGCCGTGAAGATTGGTTTCAATGACGGCGTGAATGTCGAAGTGCCGGAATTGAAAGCGGAAGATGTGCTGCTGGTGCCGGGAACTACCGCGCTGACCGACAAACAGGCGGTAACGGTCAAACAATGACGAAACCAGAATGAGGAATGATGAAATAAGCCCGAAATCCGAATACCGAATTTAACCACAGCACCGCCATGCCCTTCGTCATTCGAGCTTCATCATTGATTCGTCATTGGCCATTCTGGTTTCGTCATTCGGCGGCTTCACTAGCCCTCATTCTCTCCACCGCTCTCTCCGCCGCCGCCGTTCATGTCGATCTCCCCACGGTCATGATGCTCGCGGGAGCGAATAACGATGAAATCCAGCTCGCACGAACCAAACACACGGAGGCCCTCGCGGAATCGAAGCTGGCTTGGCAGCGGTTTTGGCCTTCCTTGACGCTGGGGGCCGGGTATCGGCGCACGGATGGAAATGTGCAGGACATCGCGGGCGCGGTGTTTGATGTCAGCAAGCAGCAGTACACCGTGGGGCCGAACCTCATGATCGATTGGGCACCCGGTGACATCTACTACGCGGCGCTGGCAGCGAAACAGCGTGCATTGGCGGCAGAGCATCTCGCGGAGAAGTCACGGCGTGACATCGTGATGCAGGCCACAGATCGCTACTACGATCTGCTCGCTGCGGAGGCTTTGCTCGCAATCATCGAGGACGATCTGCGGCTCACGCAGGATTACGAAAAGCAGATCGGCGGCGCGGTGGGTGCGGGTACGGCGTTTCGGGCGGACTTGCTCCGCGTGAAGACTCAGGTGAGCCGCGAAAAGCTCGCCATCCGCCAGCATCAGGAGAAGCGTGATCTGGCTGCTGCGGCACTTGCCGAAACGCTGCGTTTGCCTGCGGATAGTGAACTGCGTCCAGCAAAAGCGGATCTGGTGCCGGTGCGTTTGCTGGATCGCAAACTTGGCGTCGCCACGCTCCTCTCTCAAGCGGCGCAGCATCGACCGGAGATGAAGGCGGCGGGCGTGCTGAATCAGGCGGCCGTTTTGGAAAAGGACCGCGCTCGTGTGGCCCCAATGATCCCGAACGTGCAGGCTGGATACAGCTTTGGCGGCCTCGGTGGCGGCTTCAATGGCGACGTCAGCAACTTTGACGAAACGCAGAACATGTACATCGGCCTCGGCTGGAAAATCGGTCCGGGTGGCCTGTTCGACAAACAACGCCAGATCATCGCCGGAGCGCAGGAAGAAGCCACGAAGCTCCAAGTAGGCCAAATCAAGGCCGCGATCGGTCGCGAGGTGGTGGAAGCCGTCGCGAAGGCGCAAAGCGCGCACGATCAGATTGCCATCAACGACGAAGCTGTCAGCGCCGCCGAAGAAATGGTCAAACTGGCCAAAGAACGACAGGCCAGCCAGTTGGGGTTAGTATTGGAGTATCTTCTTGCTTGCGAGGAACTCACACGCGCCCGGCAGAATCGTGTACAGGCTGTGACCAGCTTCAACAAGGCCCAGTGCGAGCTCAAACGAGCCATTGGTAGAGCAAGTTAAAGGTAAGCGTTACTGCCAGCGCCTTGACGAAGCAGTTACTTTTGGGTTAGGCGAGTCCCCCATTCCGATTGTGAACGTTCGATGCGAGGCACTCGTGTGCGCACGTCACAACATCAGCGAGTAGACCTACTACGTGTGGAAGGGCAGCCACCGGAGCGCAACAGCAAGCCGCACGCCTTTTCCCTCGTATCACAGACCTCTTCGGCCTCAATGACTCCAGCGATGTTGAGGTGGGGTTGGCTGTCCCGGAATTGGAATTAAGGCAAAGCTCACCTCTAACCTCTGCGGCCATCCTTGCCCCGCCTGCAACGCTTTGCTTAGCCATGTGTAAAGGTGTCGTGCTGGGCCATACCTTGAACTGAAAGCGGAGTCGCAGACGACGTCACCCCATCGCCGTTCGCTTTGAGGCTTGAAACCCGGCACGGCTTGCGCGAAATGCGCGGCCCCATGTCCACCGAACGCAAGTCCCTCGAAGAACGCGCCCAGATGTCTGATATTGACCGTCTGCGTCACTCCTGTGCCCACGTGATGGCCACCGCCATCCTGCGCCTGTGGCCGAATGCCCAGTTTGCCTACGGTCCGCCGGTGGAAAACGGCTTCTACTATGACTTTGATCTGCCGGACCACCGCATCACGCCGGACGACTTTGAGAAGATCGAGGCGGAGATGAAAAAGATCGCCAAGGAGAACCAGAAGTTCGACTGGAAGGGCGTCACCCGCGAGGAAGCCATCGCGCTGGCAAAGAGCGGCCGCCTCGGCGGCCTGAGCGAGCGTCCGGGCAATCCGAGCACCTTCAAACTCGACCTGCTGGAAAAGATTACCGAGGGCGAGCAGATCAGTACCTTCACCAACGGCGACTTCATCGACCTCTGCGCCGGGCCACACGTCGGCTACACCTCGAAGTGCAAGAACGTGAAGTTGATGTCGGTCAGTTCGTCGTTCTACATGGGCGATGAGACGAAGCCGCAGCTCCAGCGCCTCTACGGCACCGCTTTCCCGAGCAAGGAGGAACTCGACGCGCACCTCGTGCAGCTCGAAGAGGCCAAAAAACGCGACCACCGCAAGCTGGGCCGTGAATTGAAGCTCTTTCACATCGATGAGGACGTCGGCCAGGGCCTCATCCTCTGGACGCCGAACGGCGCGACGCTGCGCCAGGAACTGCAAAACTTCATCAGCGAGGAATTGCGCAAGCAAGGCTACTCGCAGGTCTTTACGCCGCACATCGGCAAAACCGTGCTCTACAAGACCAGCGGCCATTTCCCCTATTACAAGGACAGCCAGTTTAGCCCCGTCATCGAAAACGACGACCTCAGCAAGATCATCAAAGAAGGCTGCGGCTGCTGCGAGATGATGGAGCGCCTCGGCGCCGTCTCCGCAAAGCTGCGCAGCCAGCTCAACGAGCGTGCCGGCACCGAAGTTGTGACCGAGGACCGCGTGCTGCCCGACGACAAACTGCTCGATGGCTTCCTGCTGAAGCCGATGAACTGCCCGCATCACATCAAGATCTTCGACAGCCAGCCGCGCAGTTACCGCGACCTGCCCGTGCGCCTCGCCGAATTCGGCACGGTGTATCGCTGGGAGCAAAGCGGCGAGCTCAACGGCATGACCCGCGTTCGCGGCTTCACGCAGGATGATGCGCACCTCTTCTGCACCGAGGAACAAGTCGCCGCTGAAGTGCTCGGCTGCCTCTCGCTCGTGAAAATCGTGCTCAACACGCTCGGCATGCACGACTACCGGGTCCGCGTGGGCCTTCGCGATCCCGACAGCAGCAAGTTCACCGGCGATCCCGCCAAGTGGGACGCGGCCGAAGACGCCTGCCGCAAAGCCGCCGCCACGCTTGGCGTGCCCTTCACCGAGGAACCCGGCGAGGCCGCCTTCTACGGCCCGAAGATCGACTTCGTCATCAAGGACGTCATCGGCCGCGAATGGCAGCTCGGCACCGTGCAGGTCGATTACGTCCTGCCCGTGCGCTTTGACCTCAGCTACATCGGCCCGGACAACAAGCCGCACCGCCCCGTCATGATCCACCGTGCGCCGTTTGGCAGCATGGAGCGCTTCTGCGGCGTGCTCATCGAGCACTTCGCCGGTCACTTCCCCGCCTGGCTCGCCCCCGAGCAGGTTCGCGTGCTCACCATCAGCGAAAAGAGCGACGAATTCGCCACCGAGGCCCTCAACCAGCTCAAAGCCGCCGGTCTGCGTGCCACCTACGACGACGCCTCCGAAAAGATCGGTGCCAAGATCCGCAACGCCCAGCTCGACAAGATCCCCTACA
>JBJONJ010000244.1:0-2876 GCA_046051905.1 Verrucomicrobiota bacterium | reverse complement strand
CGCCGTCTTTGCCGAAGATTTCGTGCAGGAGGTCGCTGCAGCCATTGATGACGAGGTGCTGGTCGCTGTAGTCGAGCGTGGAGTTCACGCAGCCGAGCACTTTGATGACTTTGAGGCCATCCAGCGTGCCGTGGGTGTCCCACACGGAGCGCAGGACTTTTTCCGCACAGTTCTTCGCGGCCTTGTAGCCGTCCTCGGTCTTCAAATCGGCTCCCAGCTTGCCTTTGAGGTCGCTGACGTGGCCGGAGGTGAGGAGCTGGTTGCCGCTGCGGATGCAGAGGTTCAGGTAGCCGGGAGCTTGCTTCGTGAAGGTGAGGCCGAGGGATTCTGCTTTTTGCTGGGGAGTCATGGTTGGGGAGGTAGGAGTGAAGTGGGCGGTGATAACGGAATTCGAGGGCGTTTTCCAATCAGAAGCGCCCTTTAACATTTTTAAGAGAGCAAGCCTTTGCGCCAAAGCGCGGCGAGGTCCATGGCGAGGGCCACACCGCCATGCAAAAGCACTCCGGGCACGATGGAGCGGCTTTTCAGGCTCAGCAGCCCGAGAACGAGGCCCGCCGGGATGGATCCCAGCATTTCCGGCAGCGGTTTGGCAGCATGGATCATGCAGTAGGGCATGGTCATCACTAAAACGGCCGCAAAGCCGAGCCGTTCCTTCAATCCGTGCACGAGGAAGCCGCGGAAGAAAAACTCCACGGCGACGAATTGCAGCATGTAGAGCGCTTCCCAGGCCCAAAAGCCCGGCCACAGCGGTTGTCCCGGCTGCGGGGAGTAAAACGGATACTGAGCCTGGAAGACCGCCGTTCCCGAAAAAAGGGCCACCAGCACCAGCATGAAGACCAGCAGGCCCCCATACAGCGGCAGATCTTTGCGGATGCCGCTCAAACGCCAGCCGTAGTCCCGCAAATCCTCACGCAGCACAGCTTTGACCACCACCATGGGCAACAGCAGGTAAAAGAGCACCATCATCGCCGCCCAACCCGTCAGGCGGGCCAGACGTGGATCCCATTGCCGTAAGGACTCCCCCGCCCCGAGGCTGGAAAGCAACGCCGCGACGCGGTCCCCCTGATTCAGATAGCGCACGAGGCCCAGGCACAGTGCTGCCGTCAAGCAAACCACGGCAACCTTGCGCAGACCGGTCCCCGGACCGGAGGAGCGCATGCATGCCTGTTCCGCCTCTCGAATGGCAGTCAAAAGCTGGTTAAAAACGCTACGCATGCACAATAGGGAGCAGAATCGGATCCTTTTTAAGGGTTGACGTGTTGTTGCTAGGAAACTAAGCCACATTCGCCATGAAACACACATCACCACTCTTTTTTCTTCGTCAGGGACTCGGTGCGCTACGCATCCTCGCTGGTCTCGTGCTCTTTGGACTGCTCTACGCGAGCTGTGGCGAAGCCACCGTCGGCGAAGGCGGGGGCGGGGAGGAGACGACCAACAATGAAAACGTGAACCAGGCCACCGCGCTCTCCAACGGCGATGTGCATGGCCCGAACATCGATCACCATTATTGTCCTCCCGTGGTGCCTGGCCCCGGACCTATCGTGCCTGGACCTCCTCCCGTCGTGCCTTGATTCCTCTGGCCGCGTCAATCCCGAACCACGCTTCCACTTTTTATGAACAAGGCTCTTTTCATCCCTCTCTTCGCGCTCGCGATCTCCTCCGTCTCCGCCCAGCAAACCAACCGGCTGGGTGAGGCTGCCTCGCAGTCCGTCACGCGCCAGATCAACTCGGACAATCCGTTCGCGTCCTTGGTGGGCGCCACGCCTTTCTACACGCGTGTCTCCACCGCCTATTCCCACACCTCGAACGCGTTTTCGGACTTCCGTGAGGTGAAGGACTGGATGCTGGACACCAATCTGGCCGCCGGCTGGCGTTCCACGCTGGGCAGCAGCATGTATCTGGATTTGTCCCTGCTCGCAAACCGCCTCGACTACGCGAATCAGGACCTCCTGAGCCGCAACATGTTCGGCGCACGCGTCTCCTTCGCAGGTCTGCTCCCCGGTCGTTTGCCCTACTATCTCAGCTACACGAGCCAGTGGTTCATGGACAGCTCCTACGACAGCACCAGCCTGAACTTCCACACCCTCAGCGCCACAGTGCCGGTTTATAAAAAGACCTTCGCCAACAAAAGCGTGGTCACCGTGCTCACCTCATTCAGCTGGCTGAAGGCCGAACCGAGCGATTTCGATCAGGTCATCCCCGGCCTGACCGTTCGCTACTCCGCCCCGATCACGGACAGTGATCGCCTTGAGCTGTCCCTCGCGCAAAACTACGCCTTCTACCAGCACTTCCAGCCCGGCCTCTTCAATGAAGGAGACCGTCAGGACTGGCGCACCACGCTGGCCCTCCAGTGGGTTCATAACTTCACGAAGAACATCTACTTCACCGCTGGTGTCTCCTACACCCGGAACGACAGCAACCTGACCGGCTTTGATGCCGCCACAGGTCGCGGCGGCGGCCTCTATGACTACAAGACGTGGAATTTCGTCCCCACGGTCGGCATGAACTTCAACTTCTGATCGTCTTCGCAGACGTAAAGTTTGCGAAACCTTCCATTGCGGGCGCTTGTCCGGTGGTTACACCGCCCAAGCGCCCGTTTTTTGTGCTCGGGCCGCGCACTTAAAAATGGTCCCCTATCTTGATCTGCCGCCGCTTCGTCTCGGCCCCATGGTGTTCTACCCGTTCGGCCTGCTCGTCTGGACTGGCGTGGTGACTGCTTTTTTTGTCGCGCGATGGCGCGCACGGCAGGTGGGGCTCGATACAGGCCTGATCAACCGCCTCGTCATCATCTCTGCCGCCGCAGGCCTCATCGGAGCACATTGGGTGCACCTCATGGCCTATCATCCGGAGGAATTCTGGGCGAATCCCTGGAGCGT
>JBJONJ010000243.1:0-7518 GCA_046051905.1 Verrucomicrobiota bacterium | reverse complement strand
CCTGGTTCTTCGAGAGGCTGTTGTAGGCATACACGGAGAAGCCGCCCCAGTTGTTGTAGGCGTTGTAGGTGTTCGAGCAGAGCTGCAAAAGGATCTTCGAGGTGCTGCCGGGCTTGGCTTGGCGCACAATGAACCACGCGCTGCTGCTGGCCGTTCGTGCGCCGCGATGCGTCCACTTGCCGCCTGCATCCGTAGCACGCAGCGCGACCTCGTAGTAGCCGCTTTTCCAATCCGCACCGACGGGCACGCGCACGCTCTCCGGCCAGCGACAGCCGTTCGCGCTGGCATCTTCCGGCACGGGATGTGCCGCGCCGGGCACATCGGCCTTTTTCCACATGACTTCGCGTTTCGCGCCGAGTCGCGTGACCTCGATCTCAAACTTCGCCACCGTGGTGCTGACGTGGATGGGGATTTCTTCGCCCTGAGCGACGCTGCGCTGGCCGGCGTAGCCTTCGATGAAGAGCGGGACGGGATCAGCGGCGCGGAGGACTGAGACGACGAGGAGGAAGGCGAGGAGGCGGAGCATGGGGAGGCTACGCGAGGCAGGGCGGTTGGCTTTCGGCAGGTGGGTGGATTGGAGCGGGTGGACATTGGCACGCCGCTTATAACAAATCGGCCATACACATGAAGAAGGTCTCACAGGTGGGTTGGGTGCTTTCTCAAGAACCAACTTATTTCAGTCGTGAAGCTCAACCCTGCCCTGTCTGCCGAAACCTCCCTTCCTGTCGTTTCCGACCGTGAAAACAGGGGCACCCATCTGCTGGAATGGCGCGAGAAGACTGCCGAGCTCCACGTGGCCGCGAAGACCTGGGTGCTGCGGTCTCCTGGCGGCCGCCTCCACACCGTGCGCGACTTCATCCGCGAAAACGAGGAGCGGGGTGCCCCGGCCGACGTGATCTGGAAAGCACCGATTCGCTGTGGGCCGGGCAGGTCATCGGGATGCGGCGGCGGGTGGATGGATCGGCGACTTGCCTCCTTGAACCGATCCCGTGCCGCGCCATGATCGGCGCCGCATGAACTCGCAAACTCTCGATCACATCCGCGCGACGATCCGTGACGTGCCGGACTTCCCGAAGCCGGGCATTCTCTTCAAGGACATCACCCCCGTGTTGGCGGACCATGCCTTGCTCGCACGCACCATCGACGGAATGATCGATGCCACCGGCGTGCTTAAAGTGGACAAAGTGGTGGGCATCGACGCCCGAGGGTTCATTTTCGGATCGCTCATCGCCGCCCGGTTGGGGGCTGGTTTCGTGCCGGTGCGGAAAAAGGGCAAGCTGCCGTGGAAGACCCGCGGCGTGGATTATTCCCTCGAATACGGCAGCAACTCGATCGAGCTGCATCAGGATGCCATCGCGCCGGGTGAGACTGTTTTGCTCGCGGACGACCTGCTGGCCACCGGCGGCACGGCGGCGGCGGCGCTGCATCTCATCGAGCAGTCCGGCGGCAAGATCGTCGGCAGCACCTTCTTCATCGAGCTCTCCTTCCTTCAAGGTCGCGAAAAACTGCACGGGCACGGCCCGGTGCACGCGCTTATCACCTACTAAGGGCACATTGGCATGACAGAACGCGACTACCTGCGGCATCTCCAGCGCATCGGCGAAAAATTCTTTCCAGAGGGCGAGAAGCGTCCGCATCCACGCGCCGAGATGCTGCGCCGGGCAAAGCGCTTTCTGAAGCTCAAAGAGCAGCGCATCAAGCAGCGTCACCGTTCCGGCTTTGGCGGCGCGGAGACCTGCCGCATGCGCAGCGATGTGATCGACTACCTGATCCGTGAGTTGTGGGCAGAGGCCGTGGCCGCGCTGGAGCCTGTGGTGCGCCAGAATCTGAATGTGAGCGTCGTCGCGCACGGTGGCTATGGACGTCGTGTGATGTCACCGGGCAGCGATGTGGACCTCACGTTCATGTTTCCTGGTAATAGCGGCCAGGTATCCAAAGAGGTGGCGAAGCTCATCAGCGACTTCTTGCTCTTTTTCTACGATCTAGGCTTCAAAGTCGGTCATGGGGCACGCAGCGTGGGCGAGTGTCTGAATCTCGCCAACGAGAACATGGAGACCAAGACGGCGCTCATGGAGGCCCGCCTGCTCACCGGCCAGGACGCGGCCTTCAAGGAGTTCCGCAGCCGTTTTGACAAGGAATGCATGAAGGGCCGCGAGGAGGAGTTCCTTCGCCTCCGGCAGGATGATCTGGCGAAGCGGCATGGGAAGTTTGAAAACACGCCCTTCGTGCAGGAGCCACATGTCAAAAATGGCTGCGGCGGTCTTCGCGATTACCAGAACCTCATCTGGATGACCTATGCGAAGCTCGGCACGCCGAACCCGAAGGACCTCGTGGCCGGCGGCTACATCTCGAAGAGCGGTTGGCAGGAGATCGAGAAGGCCTACGCTTTCATCCTCCGCGTGCGCAATGAGATGCACTACGCCGAGCGCCGCGCCCAGGACCAGCTCACGCTGCGCTTGCAGGGCCAGGTGGCCTCCAATCTCGGCTACCGGCACAAGCGCATCCTGCGCCGCATCGAGGCACTGATGCATGACTACTACACCGCCACGCGGGACATCCTTCAGCGCAGCAGCGAGATCATGGACCGCTTCCATCTGCAGCAACTCGAGACCGCCGAGAAGCGCGCCGGGCTGCGCGGTTTCCTAGCCCGCAACAAGTCGAAGAAGCAGACCGAGAAGTTCGACGGCTTCATCCGCAAGCACGAGCGCATCTACGCGGAGGAGAAGAGTGTCTTCAAAGAGGACCCCGAGCGCCTCATGCGCCTGTTCTTGCACACGCAGCAGCGCCACCTGCGCCTCAGCCCGGACCTTTTCCAGCTCGTGCAGGACAACTTCCGCCTCGTCGATCAATCCTTCCGCTACGCGAAGGTGAACCGCGAGACCTTCGAGGTCATCCTCTCGCAAAAGGGCGATGTGGCCCGCGTGCTGCGCCAGATGCACCGCGTCGGTTTCCTCGGCAAATGGATGCCGGAGTTCGGTGCGCTCACGAACCTCGTTCAGCACGAGTTTTTCCATCTCTATACCGCGGATGAACACACGCTACGCACCATCGACAAGCTCGACGAGCTCAGCGATCCCACGCTGCTGGGCGTGAAGCTCTACCAGCAGCTCTTCCACGACCTGCAGCAGCCCGTCATCCTCTATCTCGCCCTGCTTTTACATGACGCAGGCCGCGCTGCGAACAAGAAGACGCACAGCGATGAGAGCACTACGCTCGCTGCCGCCGTCTGCCGCCGCCTGCAGATCAAAGGCGAGCGCCGCCGCCTGCTGCTCTTCCTTGTAGACAATCATCTGCTCATGTATCGCACCGCCACGCAAAAGAGCCTCGAGGACCCTGCGGTCATCGAGGAGTTCGCCGGCATCGTGCGCACGAAGGAAAACCTCGACACGCTCCTCGTCATGACCTACGCTGACTCGAAGGGCACGAGCGACAAGTCGTGGACCGGCTACAAGGAGGCCGCCATCCGTCAGCTTTACTACAACACGCTGCGATTCATGAATGCGCCCGCCGATTTCATGCGCAGCCTGCATGCGCCGCTTGACGAGTTGCGTGCCGCCGTGCTGAAAAAACTCGGCGCCGACTTCGAGGCGGAGGTCGATGCGCACTTCCAGCACATGCCCGCCTCCTACTTCAACTTCCGTGAGGCCGGCAGCGTCATCGAGCACGTGCTGCAGTTCCGTGAGTTCTTCACGCGGCTCGTCTCCGAGGAGAAAGGCGAGGCCGGACTGCTGCCGGTCATGCGCTGGGAGGATCATCCCGAGCAGGGCTACAGCGATCTCACGGTCGTCTGTTGGGACCGCCACCTGCTTCTTGCCCGCGTCGCCGGCGCTCTTGCCGCACAGAGCATCAACATTCTCAGCGCCGACTTCTTCCGTCGCGGGGACAACCTCGTGCTCGACATCCTCCGCGTCTGCACCACAAACTTCACTGCCGTCAGCGCCAAGGCCGCACGGCAGCGGATCGAGGCTTCTGTCAAAGCCGCGTTCCTCGATCGCGATTTCAACTTCAGCAGGGAGATTGCCGAAAAGCGTGCCACCGCTTCGCCGCTGGATGCCATCAGCGCCGAGTTGCCGCAGCGCGTGTATCTCAACAACCATCTCTCACCCGATGAGAACGTGCTCGAGCTCCAAGTGCTCGACCGTCTCGGCTTGCTGCACGATGTCTTCATGGCCGTCGGCCGCCTCGGACTCGGCGTCACCCACGCCCGCATCAACACCGAAAAGGGCGCCGCCATCGACACCATCTACGTGCAGGACGAGCAGGGCCACAAACTCACTGACAAGGAGAAGCTCGATGAACTGGCGAAAGCGGTGTCACAGGCCGCTTTGCAGGACTCCGCATCGTAAGCCATTCGATTGGGCCGCCGGGAGTCAAAGGGTCCGAGGTGGTAGAGAATACCAAACGCTCCGAAGTCAGCGGTGCGCACACGCCGCCTCTACTTGCGCCGCACTTCACGCACCTCGAGCGCGGTGAGTTTCCACTCGCCCTTCACGGGCTTCACGGTGAGATTTGCCTTGTAGCCGTTGTAGCGCGGATGGGAATGCCCCCAGTGGCCCACATTGCCCAGTACGCTCCAGTTGCACTCGGCGATGAAGCCGCCGCTTTCTGGCTGTGGGCTCACCTTGTCGACCGTGGCCTCAAAATCGGTGATGAGCACTCGGGTGCCCTCACGGCCGTCGAGGGTTAGGGAAGCGATGGTTTCGAGGTAGAGCTTGCGCAGCAGCTCGCCATCCACACTGCGGGCCAGCACGTCGTATACCCGGGTCTCTGCGCGGTGGTCAAAGGCGCGGTACACATTCCGCAGCAGTGGCGAAACGATTTTTTGCGCCTCCTCCTTCTGGGTGATCAAGGGCGCCGACTCACCGCGCTGAAGGGGGATAACCAGCAGCTTCGAGGAAAGCAGCAGGCCGAAAACCCACACGCCGAAGTAAGGTAGACCACCACCCGGCAGGCGGTAGTCGCGATGCCAGATCCACCAGTAAAAGACGATCCCGGCAATTATCCAGACCGCACCGCCTAAAGGCACATGGACAGGCTCCGCTGGATCAAAGGTGGGCATGACGGCCAGCGGCGAGGGGCGTAGGCGGCCTTTGTTCATCCATGGGATGCGTTTGGTGATGCTGTTTACCAGGATCCTCTCGCTCTGGCTGCCGAACAGCACGGTCACGGGCATCTCCTTCAGCTCGTTGATCCAGCCTTTCCACATCACCTCCACCTCATCCGGGGTCTCGTTCGTGGTGAACTGCCACACGAAGCCAAGCATGCATTGGTCGAAGGCCAGTTCCTCCTTGTCCTGCATCGGGAGGGTGGCGCCAGGCCTGCCTTTCACAAAGAAAGCCGCCGGGGCGACATACGGCTGGCGGCTCTCATTCGTCGTGAGAGAGCACCAGTCTGCCGCGAGCTTCTCCGCATCGGCGACGATCTGTGCCTGCTTTTCTGGCGTCAAGGTCTCCGGCAGGCTGGTCTCGTCCGGCGTGAGCCATTTGAAGACGGCATGCATGTCGAAGAGTGCCTCCACGCGGGTCTGGTAGGGCTCCACATAGAGATACAGATGCGCCACCCGTCCGGTGACCAGCGGACTGGCCGTCGCGGCGGGAACCGACGCTGCCGCATCGACTGCCGCTGGTTTGGCGGCCGAGGCCGCGGGCTTCGCCGCGGCGGGCTGCGGTGCGCCGGCGAGGTCGAACGGCAAGGCCACGCGGTCAATCTGCACCTGCGCCAGGGCTTGCGGCACGCAAAGCCAAGTCATGGCAAATGTCACGAGAGCGCCGGCGCGGATCAAGGGCAGAAAGGAGGGCATGCGCGTGGGCTTTGGCAGGTGGATCACAGCGTCCAGGGCTTGCGCCATTCCTTCGAGAGCAGCTTCGAGGCCGCGGCGTTATCGGCGAGGGTCTCGGTCTTCGGATCCCACTTCAGCGAGGCGCTGCCGGTGCGCAGGGCGATATTGGCGAGGTGGGAGATGGTGATGCTGCGATGGCTTACCTCGACCGGCGTGGCGGTGGGCTTGCCGTCGTAGATGCAGGAGAGGAAATTGTCCGTGTGATCCTTGCTTTCGTAGAGATGGGTCTCGCCCTCGCGGGCCTTGTCACGCAGGATGTCCGGGCTGCTGGCCTGGATCTTCCCGCGGTTCACATAGATCCACTTGCCGCCTTCGCCTTCAAAAAAGACGCCGACATGGTCAAAAGCCTTGGTGGAGCCCGCCTGGGCGTTTTGCGCCTCAACCTCAGGCATCAGTTTCGACTCCGGGCTGGCCACGTGCATGACGACACCGCTTTCATACACGCACTCGAAGCTGAACTCGGTGGCGGTGTTGTAGAGCGCCTTCAGGTCGAGCTTGCCGGTGATATTTTTCATCTCCACAGGGCCGGTCAAATCGGTGCCCATGCCCCACTGGGCGATGTCGATGTGATGCGCGCCGAAGTCGGTGATCATGCCGCCGGAGAAGTTGAAGTTGTGACGCCAGTTCAGCGGCAGAAGGGCAGGGCGGTAGTCCATCTGCTCCGCCGGGCCGAGCCACATCTCGTAGTCGAAATCAGCTGGCACGGGAGCCGCGTTGATTTGGTCGGCCATGCCGTTCCAGTTCTTGTGACCGCCGGGCAGGCCCACACGCACTTTTTGCAGTTTGCCGATGCGGCCGTTGCGCACCTGCTCGCAGGCGAGGCGGAAGTAAACATCACTGCGCTGCTGGCTGCCGGTCTGCCAGGTGACGCCGGCTTTGGCGACTTCATCGCTCATGAGGCGGCCTTCGGCCACGGTGAGAGCCAGCGGCTTCTGACCGTAGATGTGCTTGCCTTTGCGGGCGGCATACACAGCCATGTAAGCATGCCAATGATCGGGTGTGGAGACCTGCACGGCATCGAGGTCTTCCTTCTCGATCATCTCGCGGAAGTCGGCGTAGGCCGTGCAACCCTTCACCGGCTTGTGCTCGGCCTTCGAGTAGGCTTCGTCGATGATCTTGCGTCCGGCCTCGCGGCCACCGGTTTCCTTGCCGTCGTAGCCGTAGTGGCCGTATTCCTTCATCGGATCGGCCACGGCGATGACCTGGCATTTGCCATTCGAGAGAAAGCTCGGCGTCCAGTCACCGGCGATGGTGCCCCAGCCGATGGCCCCCACGGTGATGCGCTCGGAAGGAGCCGGGCGGCCCGGCTTTCCAAACACCGACGACGGCACGAACATCGGAAAACCAAGCGCTGCGGCGCTTTGGGTAAGAAAACGACGGCGGGAGGAGGCGGGAACGCGGTGGAGCATGGCAGAAGGAGCCAGTTTTATAGCCGTGGCCTACCTGAAAGGGAAGAACTGAAAACTGAAAATGGCGTTCCAAAGGCCCCCGCGCCATGCTCCCGGCCTCATCGCATGCTTTTGACCGATCTCGACCAAGCCATCGCCAGCACCCAGGCTCACCTTTTGAGCCTGCGGAACGAAAATGGCCACTGGGAGGGCGAACTGAGCTCCAGTGCCCTCTCCACCGCCACCGCCATCGTGGCGCTTAAACTCGTCGATGCGGCGAAACATGCCGAT
>JBJONJ010000242.1:0-7414 GCA_046051905.1 Verrucomicrobiota bacterium | reverse complement strand
GATGGATTGCGCGCAGGCTGCGGGGAGCTTTTTCAACTCGGCGAGGGCATCGCCGTGGATGATGCGGTTGGTTTTCATCGGGGCAGCCCCGCACTCTGGCGAGTGCGCCTACGTGGGTTAGGTCGAACCGGTGGGTTTTTCCATCTTGTGCTTCGGCGCTTCGAGGATCATGTCCTCCAAAGCGGCACCGGCGGGGATCATCGGGAAGACGTTCTCTGCCTTGATGCACTCGGCTTCGATGATGCAGGGGCCGTCGTTGTAATCGAGGGCCTGCTGGAGGATGCGCTCGACATCGGCGGGGCGGCGGATGTGCCAGCCTTTGATGCCGTAGGCTTCGCCGAGCTTCACGAAGTCAGGGTTGCCGATGAGATCGACGCCGCTCTCGCGGTTCTCGAAGAAGAGCTCCTGCCACTGGCGGACCATGCCGAGGTAGCTGTTGTTCAGGACGAGGATCTTGATGGGCAGCTTGTGAATGGCGGCGGTGGCCAGTTCAAATAAGGTCATCTGGAAGCCGCCGTCGCCGACGACGCACGCGACGAGCTTGTCCGGGCAGGCAAGCTGGGCACCGATGGCGGCGGGGAAGCCGAAGCCCATCGTGCCAGCACCGCCGGAGCTGAGCCAGTGGTAGCTCTCGTCGTTTTTGTAGAACTGTGCCGCCCACATCTGGTGCTGACCGACGTCGGTGGTGACGATGGCCTTGCCCTTCGTGAGCGTGTAGAACTCATCAATGACCTGCTGCATGCGCAGACCGCCCTGCTTCTTGTAAGTGAGCGGGAACTTCTTTTTGTAGCCGTCGAGATGGGCCAGCCAGTCTTCGGTGGGCAGTTTTTCGACGTGTGGAAGCAGGTCGCTGAGCGCGGCTTTCGCGTCGCCTTTGATCGCGACGTCCACTTTGATCATTTTGTTGAACTCAGCGGCGTCGATGTCGATGTGGACGATCTTCGCGTTGCGGCCAAACATGTGCGGCTTGCCGATGATGCGGTCATCGAAGCGGGAGCCGACATTGAAGATGAGATCGGCCTCACACATGGCCTTGTTCGCGTAGGCGGTGCCGTGCATGCCGAGCATGCCGAGCGAAAGCGGGTGCGTCTCGGGGAAGACGCCCTTACCAAGCAGCGTGGTGGTGACGGGGATGCCGCAGGTCTCGGCAAGCGCCATGAGCTCCTTGTCGGCGCGGGCGATCATCGCGCCCTGGCCGGCGAGGATGACCGGACGCTTCGCCGCGGCGATGAGGCTGGCGGCTTCCTTGATGCGGGACGCGTCGATCTTGAAGTTTTCGCTCGGATTGTAGCCCGGCAGGTCCATCGGCTCGTCAAAAGTGCCGGTGAAGGCGCCCTGGCTGATGTCCTTCGGGATGTCGATTAGCACGGGGCCGGGGCGGCCGGTGGTGGCGATGTGGTAGGCCTCACGGGCGATGCGCGGGAGGGCGTTCGTCTGCTTGACGAGGAAATTGTGCTTCACGACCGGGGACGTGATGTTGAAGATGTCCGCCTCCTGGAAGGCGTCCTTCCCGAGCATCCAGGTGACCTGCTGGCCGCAAAGGACGATCATCGGAACGCTGTCCATCTGGGCGGTCATGATGCCGGTGACGGTGTTGCCAGCGCCGGGGCCGGAGGTGACGAGGACGACAGCGGGCTTGCCGGTGGCGCGGGCGTAGCCGTCGGCCATGTGGACCGCTCCCTGCTCGTGGCGGACGAGGACGAATTTCATGTCCGTCTTCACGGTCTGGAGGGCGTCAAAGATCGGGATGGCCGCGCCGCCGGAGTAACCGAAGACGTATTCGATGCCGAGGTCGGCGAGGGTTTTAATGAGGGCTTGGGCGCCGTCCATTTTGGGTGTGCTCATGGGAATGGGGTGAAAATTGCGATTTCGGCGGCCAAAGTGGGGTCAAAAGCCAAAACAGCAAGGTGAAGTTTGCCACATTTTGGGTGAAACTTGGTTTTCTGAGGCGTGAGCGCTTTGAAAATGATACTTTTTGACCCAAATAACCGGATTGACCGACTTGAAGGGGGTCAATCAATGTAGAGCAGCGAATTGCTGCTCATCAGGGCGTGGCAGAGGGCTGTCAGGCCGAGGAAAGCGGGATCTCCCGGTGTTTTGGCGGGGGCACCGAGCTGGACCTCCAGCGGGGTGGGAGTGGCCTTATAATACTCCGTCTGAGCCTGCACGAACTCCACGCTCTGCTGCACATCGGACTCCGACGCCGCTTTGCCATGCACCAGCTTCCACGCGAGGCGCACGCGGTCCGGCAGTTCCTGCCCGCCCTCGTTTTCCACCCGCTGGGCGAACTGCTGTGCATGCACCCGCATGGTGGCGCTATTCATGAGCAAAAGACTTTGCGGGCTGACGGTGGTCACGGAGCGGGCATCGCAGCTCGGCTCCATGACCGGGGCGTCAAAGGTGGCGAACATCTCCAGCGGGCGGGAGCGGCGGGCCTGGATGTAGATGCTGCGGCGGAACTCATCGCCATTCAGCGGGATGATTTTCCCCGTGGGCCGGCCGGCAGTATCCGTCGTGTCGATGCCGATGACCACCTGCCCTTCCTCGTTGAACATCACCGGCACCGGAGCGCCACCGACCTTCGGGTTCAATTTGCCGCTAATGGCCAGCAGCGAGTCGCGCAGCGTCTCCGCCTCCAGGCGGCGGACGTTCATGCGGCTGAGGTAGAGGTTGTCCGGGTCGATGAGGTCGCGCTTGTCATCCCGCGTGGAGGCCTGGCGGTAGGTGCGGGAGGTCATGATGAGGCGGTGAAGCTGCTTCAGGCTCCAGCCGCCACGCATGAACTCGCCTGCAAGCCAGTCGAGCAGTTCCGGATGCGTGGGCTTGCTACCGAGCTGGCCAAAATCACCGGGGCTGGCGACGATGCCTTTGCCGAAGTGGTGCATCCACACGCGGTTCACCATCACGCGGGCCAGCAGCGGATGCTTCCCATCGGTCAAAGCGTTCGCGAGGGCCAGCCGACGGCCGCTGGTGGTGAGCTTCGGGTCCTTCTCCGGCAGATCGATCTTCCGCTGACCGGCCAACACGGTGAGTTCGCCGGGGCCAACCTTGTCCTTCGGCTGATCGTGGTTGCCGCGATTGAAGACAAACGTGGCCGGGATGAGGTCCGGCTTCGCCTTCGGCACCTCGGTGAAGGCATGCACGAACTCCTCCACGGGCTTCTTCGCCCGCACCGCCGTGGCATCTGCCGTCATCTTCTTCAGCGTGTCGGCGTGTTTCGTCTTGTAAGTCGTGTCGTAGAGGTAGAGCGAACCGGCGCTGAGCTGGTTGATGCGCGGCCAGGCCTTGAGGAGCTTGGTTTGATCGGCGCTGCGCTTCTTCACTTCTGTGCGATACGCGGTGCGCAGAGCGGCACGATCGGCTTCCGGCGCTTTCAGCAGCTCTTTTTCCAAAACCTCGGTGATGAACTCCTCCTGCGTCACCAGTCGGGCGGCGTCGAGCTTCTTCGCCTCCGCCTCGATCTTCGCCGACTCGGCTGACTGCGCATCCGTGAGCAGCGAAACGAGCCGCCCCTGCGTGCTGCGCCAGGCTTTGGTGTCAAAGCCAGGCTCGAAGACCGCCCGCAGCCGGTAGTAGTCGGCCTGCGAGATCGGGTCGTAACGATGGTCGTGGCATTGGGCGCAGCCGATGGTGAGACCATAGAGGGAGGTGCCGACCATCTTGATCGTGTCGGCGATATTCGCGTTCTGCGTGGCCGCGTCATTCATCTCGCCGGTGCCGTTCGGGGCCATGCGCAGGAAACCGGTGGCCGTGAGCTTCTCGATGGCATCGGCGGACAGGTTTTTATACGGCTGCGGCACCATCTCATCACCCGCGAGCTGCTCCTGCACGAATTGGTCGAAGGGCTTGTCCTTGTTCAACGCATGGATGACATAGTCGCGATACTTCCAGGCCCACTTCCGCTCGAGGTCCTTCTCACCAAAGCCTTCGCTGTCCGCGTAACCCGCCGCATCCAGCCAGTGACGGCCCCAGCGTTCGCCGTAATGTGGCGAGGCGAGCAGGCGGTCAATGAGGGCACGCACGGCGGCTTCGGGGAGGGTTTGACCGGATTGACCGAATTGAATGCAGGCGGCTTCAAAGGCCTGGACCTCCTCGGGAGTAGGAGGGAGGCCGAGGAGATCAAACGAAGCCCGGCGGATGAAGGTGGCCGGATCGGCCTCGCGGGAGAAGGAGAGACCCTTTTCGGTCAATTTGGCTTCGATGAAGGCATCGAGGCTCTTCCTGGTCGGTCTCGAAACTGGCTGCAGCGACCACCAAGCCCGTTCCTCGTCCGTGAAGGCATGTTCCGGCCCCAACATCTCCGGCTCCGGTCGGGCAGTCTTCGCGCCATTCGCGATCCACTGCTCCAAAATGGCAATGTCGCGCTCCTTGAGCTTGTTTTTGCCTTTCGGCATCTCGCCGGCCTTCACCAGTTCGATGAGGTGACTCTTCGCCGCATCGCCCGGAATGATCGCCGGGCCGGTCTCGCCGCCTTTTTGGAGAAAACGGGCCAGCCGCACGTCGAGGCCGCCTTTCGTCTCGCCTTCCTCGCCATGGCAATGAAAGCAGTTCGCCTTCAAAATCGGGCGCACATCCTTTTCAAAGGTCAAAGCGGGTCCGGCGGCCCAAACGGGGACGGAGACGAGCGTGGCGAGAAAGAGGTGACGAAGCATGCTCGAAGCATACGGGCCTGCTTCACGCGGTCTTGCCTGGGCCGGAGAGGTGATCGAGTTGCCTTGTTCCTGCGGAACAAGGCTTCGTTGTTGCACAGCAACAACGCTACTTTGGATCAACCCAGCGAGGGAACGCGCACGTTCACATCGACATCGGCGGCGTAGTCCACGCCTTCGAGGCCGAAGCCGAAGAGGCGGAGGAAGCTGGACTGGTAGCCTTCAAAGTCGCCGAGCTGGGCGAAGTTTTCGGTGTTCACTTCCGTCCAGCGTTCGCCGACGAGCTTTTGGACGGCGGGTTTCATTTCCCAATCGTCCACGCGGATGCGGCCGGCCTCATCAGGCTGCGGCTGGCCGTTGTAGAGGCGATCGCGGAAGAGGCGGTCCATCTGCTCGATGCAGTCCTCGTGAGTGCCCTCGGCCTTCATGACCTTGTAGAGCAGCGAGATGTAGAGCGGCACCACGGGGATGGCGCTGCTGGCCTGCGTGACGAGGGCCTTGTTGACGGAGACCCAGGCCTTGCCGCCGAGGGAGGCGAGCTTGCCGTCGAGGGCACGCTGAGCGCGTTCGAGGTCTTCCTTGGCGCGGCCGATGGTGCCGTTCTTGTAGATCGGCCAGGTGACCTCCGGGCCGATGTAGCTGTAGGCCACGGTTTGCACACCTTGGGCGAGCACGCCGGCGCTTTGAAGGTCGTCGATCCACATCTCCCAATCTTCACCGCCCATGACGGCCACGGTTTGGGCGATCTCATCGTCGTTGGCAGGTTCGATGGTGACCTCGTTGACGACGCCGGTGCCGGTGTTGAGGTTTTTATTCGTGTAAGTGCCGCCGATGGGCTTGAGGCAGGACTTGAAGACCTCGCCGGTCTTCGGGTGCGTGCGGCGGGGGCTGGCGAGGGAGTAGATGACGCAGTCCACCTGACCGAGATCGGCCTTGATGGCGGCGATGACTTCCGCCTTCATCGCATCGGCGAAGGCGTCGCCATTGAAGGAGCGGGCGTAGAGGCCGGCGGCCTTGGCCTCGGCCTCAAAGGCGGCGGAGTTATACCAGCCTGCGGTGCCGCAGCGGTCTTCCTCAGCCGGTTTTTCAAAGAACACGCCGATGGTGGCTGCGCCGGAGCCGAAGGCCGCCGCGATGCGGGAGGCAAGGCCGTAACCCGTGGAGGAACCGACCACGAGAACCTTCTTCGGCCCGTTGGCGATGGGGCCGCGGCCCTTCACGAGCGCGATCTGGTCGGCGACATGCTTGGCACAGCCGGTGGGATGCGCGGTGGTGCAGATGAATCCACGAATTTTGGGGGCGACGATCATAGGTTGGAGGTGGGAACGCGTTGCCGTTAACCGCTGCATGGGGGCTGGCAACTGGTTTTGCTCCCTGCCGCGTCTCGTAGGTTGGGAAGGTTTGGCGGACCACGCTCCGCAACTCCCCGAATCTGCTTCGCCAAACTTCCCGACGGTTTGGGAGGTAGGCGAGATCGGGAGACGCTCGAAATCGTCGGGAAGTTCGGCAAAGAGAGAGCAGCAGGCGTTGGACGACCGAGGGCAGCCGAACCTTCCCGACCTACACCAAGCTCTGCTGGCAAGCCTTGACCGTGTTCGCCATCAGCATGGCGATGGTCATGGGACCGACACCGCCGGGCACGGGCGTGATGGCGCGGCATTTGGGGGCCACTTCATCGAAGGCGACATCGCCGACGAGCTTGTAGCCTTTCTCACTGCCGGGGTCTTCGACACGGTTGATGCCCACATCGATGACGACCGCTCCTTCTTTGACGTGTTCGGCCTTCAAAAAGTAAGGACGACCGATGGCAGCGATGATGATGTCCGCCTCACGAGTGATGGCGCCGAGATCGCGGGTGCGGGAATGCGCGACGGTGACGGTGGCGTCGCCGCCGGGACCTTTGGCCATCAAGAGCATTGCCATCGGCTTGCCGACGATCATGCTGCGCCCGATGACGACGGCGTGTGCGCCCTTTGTCTCGATGCCGGCATCAATGAGCAAGCGCTGACAGCCGAGCGGCGTGCAAGGAACGAAGCCCGTGGGGTCTTCGAGAGCCAGTTTGGCGACATTGACCGGATGAAAGCCATCCACGTCCTTCGCCGGATCAATCGCTCGCACGATGGCGGCCTCGTCGATGTGCTTCGGTGGCGGGCTTTGGACCAAAATGCCGTGGATGGCCGGATCGGCGTTCAATTTGGCGACAACTTCCAAAAGCTCGGCCTGGGAGGTCGTGGCAGGCAGTTCGAGCTTCACCGAGTGCAGTCCGAGGTCGCGGCACTTTTTGTCCTTCGACCGCACATAGGCACGCGAGGCCGGATCATCCCCAACGAGCACCACGGCGAGGCCCGGGTTGACGCCGCGTGCTTTGAGAGCCGCGATGTCGCGCTGGCATTCGGCGAGGACTTTTTCGGCGACCTGGGTTCCGGAGATGAGGGTCATGGGGGAGTGAGGGAAAGGTCAAGGCTACGCGGTCAAGGGGTCAAGGGGTCAAGAGGTGGGTGGCGCAAACCTTGACCATTTGACCACTTCTTGACCTTTTGACAGCCTCCTCAGCCCAGCTTCCCGAGCGAGTCTTCGAGCGCGTTGATGACGGTGGTCATGCTCGCTTCAGATTCGTCGCCCATGTTGCTGATGCGGAAGGTTTTGCCCTTCAACTTGCCGTAGCCGCCGTCGATGATCATGCTGTGATTGCTCTTCAGCAGGCCGATGAAGGCGGCGACGTCGATGTTCTTGTTGTTGGCGACGCAGGTGAGCGACTTGGAGCG
>JBJONJ010000241.1:0-9933 GCA_046051905.1 Verrucomicrobiota bacterium | reverse complement strand
GCCTGGCACTGCCCGCAGTGCCACCGGCTCGATCTCATCACCAAATAGGAGGCCACCATCATGAAAACACACTTTAAGGCCCCGTGGGGGCACGAGTTTGAAATGGAGTTCGGCTTTGGTGACGCTGATCTGCCTCGGTATCAGCATCTTTGACGGGTTCTTTGTGCCCGCGCTGCGCCAGCTTAGTTCCGGTATCTGGTTTCCCATCTTGGTGCCGATTGTTTGCCTGCTCTCCACGATTCCTTCCGTGGTGAGAGGCTTTACGATTCAAAACGGCACGTTGCTCGTGCATCGCCTTGGGTGAGACACCGAAATTCAGCTGAATGGCCTGCAAAGCGCCGAGATCATTGCCGACGCCTGCCGTGGTAGCCTGCGCAGCTTCGGCAATGGCGGCGGATTCTCGAACACCGGCCGCTACTGGAACAAACGGCTCGGTCATTACCGCGCTTTTGTGAACGACTGGAAACGCCCCGTGGTGCTACGCTGGTCAGATAAGACCATCGTCCTCTCCTGCGAAGAGCCGGAGGCGTTCGTAAGTGCTCTCACGCCTATGTAGCCTGCGCCCAGGCGAAATCATCGACCTCAATGGCGAAGGGGGCTATCAGGCGACACGCTGCCTCCGGGGCTGCGCTTCGGTGGCTGGAAATCGCCTGACAGCGTCGAGCTCGCGCAGCCGCTGTCGGGCGTCTGCTCGAACCAAGCGGTCATGCCGAGATCGATGCAGATGGAGGACATCTTGGCTGGGCGAAACGGCATTCTCGGTGGCATGCAAGACTGCAGGCGGATGAATCGCTTTCCTTCCGGCCATCTTGCGGCAGGATTCACTTCTGCCGTGCCAGACTTCCGGCCACGTTTTTTTCCATGTCCGACGCCCCGCATTCCCATCATGACCAGCATGTGAGGAGGAATTTCGTGTGCCACTGCCTCGAAGGAGGGTTGTACATGGGCGGGCTCGCCTTTCTCCAGCCGGAGACGGTGATGCCGAAGATGGTAGAATCGTTGCAAGGCAGCTCGCTCATCATCTCCATCATGCCAGCGGTGCTGGCGGCCACTTTTGCCTTCGCGGGCTTGTTTGTTTCACCGCAGGTGGAGCAGTTGCGGCGCTTCAAAGGCTGGGTGCTCGGTTTCGGCCTGCTGCAAAGGCTGCCCTATCTGGTGACGGGTCTGGTGCTGTGGTATGCCGAGCATCTGGAGGGGTGGATTCTCCCGGTGGTGGTACTCACGCCCGTGCTGAGCGGCCTGGTGGGTGGCATCGGGGTGGTGGCCTGGATGGAAATGGTCACGCGCATGGTGCCCGAGCGCATCCGTGCGGCGGGCTGGGCGGCGCGATACATCATGCAGGCGGTCATCGGCATGGGAGCAGGTGCGGTGATTCACCAGGTGCTCACGCAGTTCCCCGGTCACCGCGGCTACGCGGTGCTGCATTTGACTGCGTTTGTTTTTTTGTTTCTCTCGTGGCTCTCACAGTTTCCGATGAAGGAGTCCGGGCATCCCATGCACATGCCCGTGCGAGATCCGCGGCCCTACCTGACCTATCTCAAAGAGCTGCCTGGCATGCTCGCCGCCCAGCCAAACCTCCTGCGGCTCATCCTCGTCCGATTCAGCGGCATGGGTTACCTGATGCTGGTGTCCTTCCTCACGCTGCATGCGCTGAAGGTCACCGGCAGCGTCGAGGCGGATGTGGGCCGTTTTGTATCGCTCCAAAACGTGGGCACCATTCTGGGGAGCCTGCTGGCTGCCTGGCTGGGCTATCACAGCGGTGGGAAGGTCCTGCTCGTCGTCTCACGCCTGATCTGCGTTGGCGTGTGCGTGTGGTCCTGTCACACGCAGAGCTTCATCGGCTTCACTGTGGTGTACTTCATCTTTGGCTTCGGCCTGTTCCTCGACCGCGTGGGAGACCTCACGCTCACCGCGGAGCTTTGCCCAGCGGAGCGCCGCTCCACCTACCAGGCGGTGCTGGGTTTCTGTAATGTGTGGGCGCTGCTGATTGCCACCACGCTCAGCGGCATAGTTTACCGGCAAACGCACTCCTTTACCGCTGTCGCCACGCTGTCGGGTGCGTTCGCGGTGGTCTCTATGCTGCTGCTGCTTTGCATCCCGGAGCCGCGGCAAGGCCGTCATTGACGTTGGCTGCCATGCTCGCAATGCTCCGCGCCTCCATGAAAACAATCTTCCTCCTCACCGCTGCCCTGTTTCTCACCATGAGCACCCTCGCCACCGCCGCCGACGCCCCCTACCGCCACGTCGTTCTCTTCAAATTCAAAGACACCGCCACGCCGGAGCAGGTGAGTGGGCTTGAGAAGGCCTTTGGCGCACTCGCCACGAAAATCGACACGGTGAAGGGATTCGAGTGGGGGACGAATGTCAGCCCGGAAGGTCTCAACGACGGCTTCACCCACTGCTTCTTCGTCAGCTTTGCTGACAAGGCAGGCCTTGAGGTGTATCTCCCACATGCCGAGCACCAGGCCTTTGTCGGCAAGCTGAAGCCGCTGCTCGATAAGGTCTGCGTCGTGGACTACGTCGCCCAGAAGTAAGCGGCTCAGGCCCGCGAGAGCAGGAAGGCAAAAATCTCCTTCGCGAGACCCGTGCCGATGCCCGGCACCTTGGCGATCTGTTCGGGGCTGGCTTTGCGCATTCGAGCGACGGAGCCGAAGTGCTTCAAGAGCGCCGTCTTGCGGTTCTGCGACACGCCGGGACATTCATCGAGGATGCTCTCGGCGACGCGGCGGTTCAGCAGCAGTTGATGATAGCCGTTCGCCCAGCGGTGCGCCTCGTCGCGGATGCGCTGGAGCAGCTTCAAAGCCCCGCGATCATGCGGAATGATCACCGGATCGCTCTCGCCGGGCCGATAGACCTCCTCGTTCTCCTTCGCCAGACCGATGATCGGCAGATCATGCAGGCCGAGCTGCTGCAACTCCTTCACCGCCATCCCGAGCTGGCCCTTCCCGCCATCGACGATCACCAAATCCGGCAACGAGACGAATTTTTGATTCCTGATTCCTGATTCCTGATTCATCGCGAGGCGGCGCATCGCCTCTTGAGGAGCTTCCTGATTGAATTCCGCATCAGGATCGGCCTTTGCGCCTTCCAGCAAGATGCGTGAGAAACGCCGCCGGATGACCTCCGCCATGCTGATAAAGTCGTTTTGGCCGCTGACGGCGCGGATGCGGTAGCGGCGATAGTTCGCATTGTCTGGCACGCCGTCCTTGAAGCGCACCATGCTGGCCACGCAGTGCGCGGTGCCGATGTTCGCGATGTCAAAGCACTCCATGACGAGCGGTGGACGCTCCAAACGAAGGATGTCCTGAAGCTCCCGCACATCCGCCATCGGATCGATGGTGGACATCACGCGGACTCGTGAACCACGTTCGAAGCGGCGTGCCGGGGCGGTGGTCTGGCGCATGTCGTTGAGCATGTCACGAAGCTCGGCAGCCTTTTCAAAGTCGAGCCTCGCGGCGGCCTTCTGCATTTCCTCCTCCAACAGGGCCAGCAGGTCCTTCGACCTGCCTTGCAGGAACTCGCACGCGTCCTTCACCCTCTGCCGATACTCCTCCTGGGAGACGCGGCCGATGCACGGGGCACAGCAGTTTTTGATGATGTCATTGCTGCAATGCTTGTAGTCCGCCTCGCCGGGCCGCAGCGGGCGGCAGACGCGCAGTCCGAACTTCTTGCTGAGCCAGTTCAAGGTCGTGCGCAGGGCACCTGAATGGGCGAAGGGGCCGTAGTAGGTGGCGCCATCATCTTTCTTCAGCCGCGTGAGGCCGATGCGTGGGAACTCATCACCGAAGTGAACCCGCACGAGCAGGAAGCGTTTGTCATCGCGGAAGCTGATGTTGTAGCGCGGACGGAATTCCTTGATGAGCTTTCCTTCGAGCAGCAGCGCTTCGGTATCGCTGCGCAGGACGTGGAGGTCAAAGCTCCAGATGCTGGAGATGAGCGCTCGCGTCTTGATATCCGCTTTGCGAGCGGCGGACGGCAGGAAGTAGTTCGACAGGCGCTTTCTCAAGTCGCGTGCCTTGCCGACATAGATGACGCGGTCCAGACGGTCACGCATCACATACACGCCGGGGGCGTGCGGCACGTCGTGCAGTCGGGCGGCGAGGTCGGGCTTGGTGCGTTCGGTCTTCAATGGGCGGCAGATGTTGAAGAAGGAGCGGCTCTTGTCGAAGCGGAAGATGCGCATGACCGCTCTGAATCGCCGCGTAGCATCAGGCGATGTCTCTTTTGCACCTCGAACCCGCTCCGAATTCTGGCGAATGCGCCTACGACACGCCAGGTAGGCCCGTTCGCCAGAACGAGGAGATTCGAAGCACTCTTGAAAGCTTTTTCCAGCCTCCCAGCCTCGCCCTCGTCGGAGCCACGGATCGTGAAGGGAGCGTGGGCCGAGCGGTGTTGGAGAATCTGCGTGCCTTTTCGGGTCGTGTCTTTCCGGTGAATGCCAAGCATGAGTGTGTTCTCGATCTGCCTGCGTTTGCCACGCTGTCGGCGCTGCCGGAGGTGCCGGAGCTTGTGGTGATCGTGACACCGGCGATCACGGTGCCTGCCTTGGTCGAAGAAGCCGGAAAACTCGGCGTGAAGGCTGTGGTGGTGATTTCTGCGGGCTTTAAAGAAACCGGCGTGGAAGGCGCGAAGATCGAAGCGGAGGTCATCGCCGCCGCCCAGCGGTATGGCACACGGCTCATCGGTCCGAATTGCCTCGGCCTCATGAATCCGCATGCGGGGCTGAATGCCACCTTTGCCTCCTCGATGGCCCGGCCAGGCCGCGTGGCCTTTTTGAGCCAGAGCGGCGCGCTTTGCACGGCCATCCTCGATTGGAGCCACGAGCAAAACGTGGGCTTCAGCGCCTTTGTCTCCACCGGGGCGATGGCGGACGTGGGTTGGGGCGAGCTCATTCGTCACTTCGGCGATGATCCGCACACGGAAAGCATCGTGATGTATGTGGAATCCGTTGGCGGCGATGCGGCGGGCTTTTTGGAGGCCGCTCGTGAGGTGGCGGAGCGCAAGCCCATCGTCGTGATCAAAGTGGGGCGCACCGCCGAGGCCTCGCGTGCTGCCGCCTCGCACACCGGGGCCATGACGGGCAGCGATGATGTGCTCGATGCCGCGCTGCGGCAAAACGGCGTGCTGCGCGTGGACACCATCGAGGAGCTTTTTGATATGGCCGAGGTGCTTTCCAAGCAGCCGCTGCCTGCCGGGCCACGCCTCGCCATTGTCACGAATGCCGGCGGCCCAGGTGCCCTCGCCACGGATGCCGTCGTACTCGGCGGCGGATCGCTGGCCGAGCTTTCCCAAGACACGCTGAAGACCCTCAACGACTTCCTCCCCGCCTCATGGAGCCATCAAAACCCCGTCGATGTGCTCGGCGATGCCGATGCGGCGCGTTATGCGAAGGCGCTGCAAATCGTCGCTCAGGATGAAAACGTGGATGGCGTGCTCGCCGTGCTCACGCCGCAGGCCATGACGCATCCGGCGGAGATCGCCCGTGAGGTCGCCACGCTGTCAAAAGCCTCCACGAAGCCCCTTCTCGCGAGCTGGATGGGCGCTCAAAGCGTGCAAGAAGGCCGCGCCATCCTCAACGCGGCTCGGCTTCCCACCTACGACTACCCCGATGAAGCGGCGCAGGCCTTTGTGCGCATGCACGAGCATCGCGAGCGGCTCGATTGGCTCCGCGATACGCAGGCTGCGTTGAATGCCGAAAACGGCCACCACCTTCAAATCGAGCTGCCGAAAGCCTCCGGCCTCCTCAACGAGGTGCAGGCCAAAAACCTCCTCCAAGCTGCTGGCATTCCCGTGGTGCCCACTCGCGAGGCTTTCAGTGAAAACGAGGCCGTTCACGCAGCGGATGACATCGGCTACCCAGTCGTCCTGAAACTCCTCTCACCCACCATCACCCACAAAAGCGACTGCGGAGGCGTGCAACTCCATCTCCGCGATGCCGCCGCTGTGCGCAGCGCCTGGGAGGCGATTCGCCAAGCTGCCACGCAAATACACGGCGCGGAGGCTTTCGCCGGTGTTACCGTGCAGCCGATGATTCATGAGAAAGGCATCGAGCTCATTGTCGGCATGACGCGTGATCCTCAGTTCGGTCCGGTGCTGCTCTTTGGTGCCGGGGGAACCCTCGTCGAGGTGCTGCGAGACAGCGCCCTCGCTCTCCCACCCATCAACCAAGCCCTCGCCCGCCGCTGGATGCGCCGCACGAAGATTTTTCGCGTCCTCCAAGGCATCCGCGGAGCACCCACCGTCGATTTCCCCGCGCTGGAGCAGGCCCTTGTAAACTTCGCCCGCCTCGCCACCGCCGATCCACGCCTCATGCAGATCGACCTCAACCCCCTCCTCGCCACACCCTCCGGCGTGATGGCCTTGGATGCGCGGTTGGTGATCCAATGATCAAGGGCTTGGGTCAGGGGCAGACGTCGTCGCTTGACCGGTTGTTGAAGCCTGATGTCAGGTGCTGGAGCTTCGACATCAGGAAAATCACGCCGGCGTCGATGCGCCCTTCCGTGGCACCGCAGGCGAGTTCAGATCGGCCGCGATGGGGAAGGTTCGAATGGCTCGACCTCACGCGTCGCGCAGCGCCCCCATCTGGTTCAGATACCAGTCAAAGATCTTCGGGCCGTAGAAGAGCCAGATCAGGGCTCCCAGCGCCAGATAGGGACCAAATGGGATCTTTGCGCCCCATTCGGCGCGGCCGGTGACGCGGGCAAAAAGCGCCACGAAGGTGCCGATGACGGAGGCGGCGAGCACGGTAAAGAGCACGCACTTCCACCCGCAGAAGGCCCCGATCATCATGAGGAAAAACACATCGCCCATGCCCATGGCCTCACGCGGGATGATGAGCTGGGTGATCTTCCCGTGTAGCTTCGTGACATGTTCGAGGGGAAACTCCTGGATGTCGTTCGCCTGGCGCACCTTGAGCTTTTCCACCCACAACTCGGCGGTGGTGTTTCCAAACTGGTGGTCGTTCACGTGCAGTTCCTCGCAGGTGATGAGCATGCGATCGCTGGCCCGCATGAAAATGTCCTCCCAGGACATCTCGGTGTCGGCGAAGCGCAGGACGGGTGGCTTGGTGTCATCCGGTTGGGCCACTTCCCAGCTTACCGACTGGGCAAAAACATGCTTTTTACGGCCAAAAGCCATCTTGCCTAGCTCGACCACCATCCACAGGCTGCCCATCCCGATGGCGGCGCTGCCAAAAGCCATGAGCAGACCTCGTGTGTGCTCGCCGGAGGCCTCACCGACGAGTTGCGGCACCCAGAACGAGGCCAGCAGGCCCACCGCGGCTCCGCCGAAGGTGATCGAGTGCGGCAGGATGAAGTGCTCGATGTCGATGAAACTGCCGGAGACGAGCAGGCTGATGAAAATCCACAGGCAGAGCACCTGCGGGCCCCACACGGCGATTTGCGGCCAGGGACCATGATGAAGCCAGAAGGCCGCGTAAAACAGCAGGCCGGTGAGCAGCTCCACGAAGAAATAGCGACTGGAGATGGGCGAGGCGCAGTTGGAGCATTTGCCGCGAAGCATGAGCCAGGAAAAGAGCGGGATGTTCTGCCACATGGGAATCTGTTTTTTGCAGGTGGGGCAGAAAGAGCGCTTCGGGTTGTTCACCGAGATGTTGCGAGGGACGCGGTAGATGACCACGTTGAGAAAGGAGCCGATGCCCGCGCCCATGAAAAAGGCAAGAAAGTGCAGCAGGGCATTGAGAATGGCGTAGCGAGTCGGGTCCATGGCTGTTGGAATGGGGAAACTTGCCTTGCGGCTGTGATGAACGGAAGCAAAAACTCCCTCGTGCCTTCATTTTCCCATCTCGCTGTTTTGATTCTCATCGCCGCCTTGGTGGGCACATCGTGCTCGGTGAGTCATGGCGGGGCTAGGCATGATCAGGCGGTGGCTAGGGCGCGGAAGTATGATCTCGTCGATGTGCGCGGCCTTGTTCCCGGTGTGCAGATCGACCTGCGCTACGGCACCCGTCGGAACATTGCCGGGCGGGCGCTGTATCCCTCCGGAATGCCCTGCCTGCTACGGAAAGCCACGGCGGAGAAACTGCGCCAAGCCCAGGCACTCCTCGCGTCGAAGGGCTGCGGCCTTCGCATCTGGGATGCCTGGCGGCCGCCGGAGGTTCACCTGCTCCTGCTTCACCATGGCGGGCACACCGGCATGTTTCAGGGCCTCGACGGCGGGTGGAGCCGTCACAGCGCCGGTCTGTGCGTCGATGTCACCCTCGTCGATCAAACCGGAAACGAGATGCGCATGCCCACCGGCTTTGACGAGGACTTCGAGCACGCCGACGCGGCCTACACCGGCGGTGATGCCGACATCGCGCGGAACCTCGCCCTGTTGCAGGGAGCCATGCGCCTAGCCGGCTTCTGCACCGTGTCCGAGGAGTGGTGGCACTTCGACGACGCTGATTTCGTCAACCGGGGCCAGCGGGTCATTTACGCCTCGGAGCTCGGCCTTCCTGTCCTGTGAGCGCCAACGCCGACATCCGCAACGACCCCAACTTCTCCGTGCTCGACGAGACGGAGGACTACCTCGTGGTGAACAAGCCCGCGCCGTTGCAGATCCATCCCGGGGCGCCCAATGGCGCCCGCACGCTCTGGCATGGCCTGTGTGACATGCTCGCCTATGAAATCGCCAATGGCGGGCAGGTCAGCATCATCAACCGCCTCGATCGCGAGACCAGCGGCGTGGTGCTGGTGGCCAAAAACGCCGCCTGGGCTCGCTTGTTCGGGCTCGCTATGCAAAACCGCCAGGTGAGCAAGACCTATGCGGCGCTGGTGCATGGCTCGCCAGATTGGGAGGCACTCGATCTCGATGCGCCGATTTTGCGGGCGGGCGAGGTGGCCGAAAGCGACATCTGGGTCAGGCAGGTCGTGCATCCGGATGGAGCGCCCTGCCGCACGAGTTTTCGCGTTCTTGAGCGACATGCCGGTGGCTTCACCCTCATCGAGGCCCGGCCGGAAACCGGCCGCATGCATCAGATCCGCGTGCATCTGCATCATCTCGGGCTGCCGATGGTCGGGGACAAGCTCTACGGTCGGGACGACCGCTGCTATTTGGAGTTCATCGAGACCGGCTGGACGCCCGCGTTGCAAACGCGTCTGCTCATTCCCCGCCAAGCCCTGCACTCCCGCCGGCTGGAGATCCAGGCCGAGGGCTTTCACGGTGCCTGGGAAGCGCCCGTGCCAGATTTTTTGGCCATGATGGAGCGAGAATGAGACCCTGAGGCCGGGAGACGTCAGAAGTGATGCGGCCACTCCTGGCCGCACGGAGGGCGCGATGGCATTCGCGCCGATGATTCCAAGGCAGGCCCACCGCGAGAGAAAGGAACGCCGCAGAGGGGGGGCAGGCTTGCAGACCATGAGACGGGGAGATGGGGAGACTTGGAGAAGAGGAGCGCGGGCACGCCTGCCCGCAGTTCTTGGTTCTTTGTTCGTCGTTCGGGGTTCGCTCCGCGGCTTCGCAGCAGCCCGCGCTTGGGTTCTGTCGTCCAGCGTTCGCTTCGCGGCTTCGGAGCAGGCGGCCGTGCCATCGGAGGGCGCGATTACATTCGCGCCGATGAATCGGTTCGTCGTTCGTAGGTCGTGGTTCGGGGTTCGCTTCGCGGCTTCGCAGCAGCTCGGTCCGAGATCATGCGGGCACGGCATAGATCGCCGGGCGATAGCGTGGCTCAGGCACCGGCTTCTTATGCTTCTTGGCCGCTGCCAGCCAGGCTTCTTTGGCCTCCAGCACTTCATGGAGAGCCTGCTCAGGGGAGCGGCCAAAGGCGCTGCACGATTTCAGATCCGGCACATCCGCGATGTAGCCGCCATCCTCGGCGCTGTAGAAGAGGTTGATGTGGTAATCGGACTTCGTTTTCATTCGCGCAGGATAGGTTGGAACTCCTCGATGTCTCGCAGAATGGAGGTGCGGGAGACCGTGAGACGTGAGAAGGGA
>JBJONJ010000240.1:0-8218 GCA_046051905.1 Verrucomicrobiota bacterium | reverse complement strand
GCGTTGGAAGAGTTTGTTGTCGGCACTGGTGAGCCAGTTCGCGAGCGTGATGCGTCGGTCCTCGGTAGAGGTCATCGAGACGGGCTGCAAGGCATCGAGCGGGCGCGGTGGCTGGGCTTTGCCAGTGAGCGGCGTGATGATCTCGCCCTGCGTGTCGCTGAAAAGCACGCGTTCATTGGCCTGTGTGCCGTTTTTGGACCGGATGCGGGCGAAGAGGTTCGCGAAGGCATAGTACTGATCGTGTGTCCATTTTTCCATCGGGTGGTTGTGACACTTCGCACAGGCGATGGAGGTGCCCATGAAGGCCACGCTGACGGTTTCGGCGCATTTGGTGGGCTCGTCGTTGAGGACGAAGAAATTGCCGCCGCCATGCTCCAGCGTGCTGCCGCTGGCAGTGAGCAGGTCACGCACCATGGCGTCCCAAGGCGTGTTCGAGTCGACGTGGCGGCGAATCCAATTGTAGTAGGCCCACATGGCCTCAGGCATCAATTTGTCGCCATTGACGAGCAGCAGATCGCTCCAGCGGTGCGACCAGTAATCGACGAACTCGGGCCGCTTCAGCAACGCGTCGATGAGGCGGTCGCGTTTCGTGGGCGCGTTCGCCAGAACGCGGGGATCAGCTGTGTTTGCGGGAGCATCTTTCCGCACTTTGGCAAGTGCGCCTACATTGCTGGCGATCACATCCTCTTCGTCGAGAAAGGCCTTCGCTTCCTCCATCGTGGGCAAAACGCCGACCGTATCGAGAAACGCCCGGCGCAGGAACTGCGCATCCGTGGCGCGACTCGAAGGTGGGATGTTCAACTCGCGAAGTTTTGTCAACACATGCTCGTCGATGAAGTTTCGCGGCTTGAGCGCGGCAAAAGCGGTAGGCTCGAGCTTGTTCGGCTGCGGCACGGTGACGGTGGTGACGCTCAAAAGGCTCAAATACCAGGCACTGACCGTCGCCTCGCCGCTGCCAGTGATTTTGACGAGGCCCGCATCATCCACGGTGGCCACGCTGGCATTGGTGGCGTTGTATTTGCACCAGCGCGTCACGTCCTCGCTGTGCCCGTCGCTGAATTTCGCGGTCACTTTGAGCTGCAGGCTCTTGCCGGCCTGCGAGACGAGATGCGGCTCCGACACGCTGAGCGACACGATGCGCGGATCATCTGCCTTTGGCCCCGGTGCTCCCGCCGCGATCCAATCGACGATCGCTTTGTATTCCGGCGAGTTCATCTCGAAACGCTTGTCGCCCTTGTGCGGCACCGCTTTGATCGCTTTGAGCAAAAACAAGCTGCGAGCCGGATCTTCCATCATGAGACGGCGGCCATGCGCACTGCGCGTGATCGAAAGCCAGTCGCCCTCGTCATCGAAGCCACGCAGCGAGAGACGAAAGCCCCCCTGTCCTGCCGCCGCACCATGGCAGGCACCCATCGCACAGCCGTAGCGTGTGAGGATGGGCTGGATGGTGTTTCGGAAGGACGGGCTTTCGGCGGCTGGCAAGGCTGGGCCAAAGGGCAAGACGCCGGCGATGAGGCAGGTCAGGGCACGTTTCATGAGGTCACTAAGCTACGCTCCAGCCCCCGGATTCTAAATGGACGATGCCGCCGTGGTGTTGAGCCTATTCCGCCGCTGCGGGGCAAGCCTGAGTCAGGTAATGAGAGATCTTGGCGAGGAGGGATGCCTTTTGCACCGGTTTGCTGAGGTGGTCGCTCATGCCGGCGGCAAAACACTCGCTGATGAACCCGGTTTCGACATTGGCCGTGAGGGCGATGATGGGAACCTGGCCGCGCCGCCCGGGCAACTGGCGGATATGCCGGGTGGTCTCATAACCATCCATGCCGGGCATCTGGCAGTCCATGACAATGACATCGTAATTCTCCTTTTTGACTTTGCTAAGGGCCTCCCTGCCACCGCAGGCGAGATCCACTGTCAAGCCGGCCTGTTCCATCATGAGCTTGGCCACCATGCGGCTCGTTTGGCTGTCATCGACCACGAGAATGCGTGCCGCGAGCTGCTCAGGAACGGGGGTAGGCGGGTCCTTCCCCAAGGTGGGGGCTGGCTTGAGGGAGCGAATCTTCGGCATCTCGAGGGTGAACCAGAACTCGGAACCGGCTCCCTTGACGCTGGTCACATGGATGTCACCGCCCATCAGGCGTACCAAGGACTGTGAGATGGCGAGTCCGAGGCCGGTTCCAGTATGGGCGCGGCCGTCCTGCCTGGAATCGCCCTGATAAAAAGGTTCGAATAAATGCTTCAACGCCTCTGGCGAGATGCCAACGCCTGTATCGATGATGCGAAACGTCAATGAATGGCGGGTCATGCCGACACGACCGGCTTCGATCAGCAGCTGCACGCTGCCGCGGTCGGTGAATTTGATTGCGTTGCCGATGAGGTTGATCAGCACCTGGCGCAGACGGCCTTCATCACCCAGGACGCTGCCAACGTTTTGCGAGGGTAAGCGGCAGTCGAGCAGGATATCCTTGGCTTCGGCGCGGTGGCGCATGAGCCCGATGACGTTTTTGACAAGCGCTTGGAGGTCGAAGGGCTCGTGCTTGATGTCCACCCGGCCGGCCTCGACCTTCGAAAGGTCGAGAATGTCGCCAATGATGTCGAGTAGCGCGGAGGCGGATTGTTCTGCGATCGTGACGAGGGATGTCTGGGCCTGGGTAAGGGAAGTGTCACGCAGCAGTTGCAGCATGCCGATGACGCCGTTCATCGGCGTGCGAATTTCATGGCTGATACTGGCCACGAAGATGCTTTTCGCACGGCTGGCGGACTCGGCCTGCTGGCGTGCCTGGCGCTGAAGTTCCTCCGCCTCCCGCAGACGTGCCTCGAGGGCCTTCTGGCGCGAGATGTCGAGATGCGTGCCGACAAAACGCCTCGCACGCCCTTTTTCGTCACGAAGTGCCCTGCCACGGGCCATGATCCAAACGTAGTGACCGTCCTTGTGGCGCAGGCGGTGGAGATTCTCGTAGATCTCCGTCATGCCGGTCATGTGCTCGCTCACGAGCTGCAGGCTGCGATCGAGGTCCTCAGGATGAATACAAGACCGCCAGACATCGGAGTGGTTGACGATCTCGTCATCATGGAAGCCAATCATCGCCTTCCACTCCGGGGATACCACGACGGTGTTCGAGTCGATGTCCCAGTCCCAGAATCCGATCTCGCTGCCTTTGACAGCCAGCGAGAGCCGCTCCTCCGACTCATGCAGGTCGATCATCTGCCTCTGAATAATCGCTGCGCTGGCACGGTTTGCATACAGGGCGGCCACCTGGGCGGTGAAGACACGGAATGAATGCGCCTCATTATCCCGCAGCGCCTCATGAAAGTGCCCGGCAGCCGTTGTGACACCGGTGAGCAGCAGCGCGAGGAGCCTGCCGTCAGGGTGGCGGCAGCAGCCCGCATGCATGTGGGCGAAGTCGAGGCCCGCCCGCTGAAGCTCGTCACCCTCCGCGGCAAAGAAGCAGGCTTTCTCGTCGCGTGCCGAGGCGATGCGCGATTCGAGCCAAGAACGTATGCCTGCAAAAGGTTCGTAGCCGGACCGGAGCCCTGACGAGGCCGCTGGCTGCGGAAGCAGGCGCCCCTGTCCGTCAAAAAGCCAGAACAGGCCCACCTCGAGCTCGAAGATATCGAGAAGCGCGTCCGCCACCATGCTGGCAAAGGCATCATCCGAAGCCGCCTGGAGAGCGCGGGTGCTGAACGCATGAATGCGGCCAAAGCGCCCGAGTTCGCAGTCAAGCCGGTTGCGTGTGTCGATGAGCTCCTGCTCGACCACGGAAAAACGCGTCACGCGGCGTTGAAGCTCGTCATACCGTTGCTTCAGCACCTCCGGAGGCGGCGGTTCGTCTTTGTCAGTCATCGTGTGGATGAGTCCCACTCAGCGGCGGTAGAGGGCATAGATGGCGGTGGTATAGTTGTGGTAGGTGTTGGTGCCCCCCAGACGTGCGAACTCGCCAAAGCCATACATGCCCAGCCAAGGCGGCACGAGGCCTTTACGGCTCAGCGGGAATTGCATCCGGCCCACGAGCTCCTCCTTCATCACGCGATTGAAGAGGTAGCGGCCTCGCGCGAGGCAGTCCGCATGGAAAACGGCCACCGGCTTGCGCCCGCCCGACCTCTGCACCATCGCGGTCATCATGCGGTCCATGTCAGCAAAGATGCGCTCCTCATCTCGCACCGTAAGCCATAGCCGTGTTCCCTCGTGGATCGTGGTGGCGTAATGCATGGCACCGTCGGCCTCCCGTTTGGTCACGACGCGCAGGAGGTGCGGATTGCCATACTCTGTCGCCAACGCGTACGGAAGCTCCTCGGCCAGCGCCCCCACTGGGATCGAATCACCACAGGTGGCACTTTCAGGATCAAGACCCAGGCGGCTGGTGTATTCGTGCCAAGCCGGGCGACCATTCAATTCCAGAATGCGGGTCCCTTCGGCCCGTGTGACCACCATCGGCTCGCCGACAGCGAGAAAGCCGTGCGTGGCCTGTGTGTCTACCTCCAGGGAGGGATCGGCAAATCCAACCGCCCAGGCACCGTGCTCCAACACCTGGTTGTCGATGATCTGGTAACTGACCACGCCTCGCATGTTGTCTGAGGAGGTCGCGCCGAAAATGGTCACCTGCGGTCCAAACACCGACTCGATGCCTGCGATGGCCTGATCGTTGGCGATGTCGATTCCCGAAGCCAGGAAGTAAATCATTGTGATGCCGGGCTGCTGGGTCTTGAGCTGCCGCGCCAGCTCCGCTGCCTTCGCGAATGCATTGTGACCGTGGATGTCGTCGACATGGGCAACGGCCAGCTCGGGTCCGCGGACCGCCATGAGCGCCACGTCCTTCATGGACTCGCTCACGCCTTCACTGCCAACGATCCCGCAGCAGGACGCGCCGACGACACGCACACCTGGAATCTCCCGTCGTACCTCATCCGCCAGGGCCTGGTAATCGTGCCCGATCGAGGCATGGAGCATGACGAGATCACATGTTTTATCGGTTCCTAGGGCGGCCTCGAGGCATTCCTGGATAGCGTGCCTTGAATTGACCATGCGGGTGCTGGCAGAAAAGAATTCGAGCATCGTCGGAAACGGCAGGAGGTGAAGGGAAAAAGGGCGGTCACGGGCCGCACACTTTATCGGGTTAACCTAGTAGGTTTTGCTTGCCTGGCCGCAACATCCATTGGGTTAACCCAATTGCTAGCTGCTCTGCTCGATGGTGCCGGGGGCTTCATCGAAGCCGCGCCCGTGCCAGGCTCAAGACATCAACCCCGCGTCCCGCAACGCCGGAAACTGCGCCCGCCACTCGTGCAGCACGGCCGGGTCGATCTCGGCGCGGAGGATTTGCTCACGGTCGCCCGCGTCGGCGATGACCACGCCATGCGGATCGACGACGAGACTGCGGCCCGGGTAGATGAAGTTCGGGTCGGAGCCACATTGATTCACGCCGATGACGAAGGCGAGGTTTTCGATGGCACGGGCCTGCAGCAGGGTGATCCAGTGCGCCACCCGCTTGACCGGCCAGGCGGCGATGAAAACGAGCAGTTCCGCGCCTGCCTTCACCGCCTCGCGGGCGAGCTCGGAAAACCGCAGGTCATAGCAGATGAGAGGTGCGATCTTGAGGCCCTGCCATTCGACCACGGTCACCCCCTGCCCCGCGGTGTGAACGGTGCTCTCTCCGCCGAGGCTGAAGAGCTGGTTCTTGCTGTAGCGGCCTAAAACCCGCCCCTCCGGCGTGATGAAGAGGCTTTGGTTCCGGCAGCCGCCGGCCGGGCACTTCGTGACGAGCCCACCGATGACGGCGCAGCGATGCTCGCGGGCGATTTCGATGAGAAACTGCTCGGTGGATCCCTGCTCAGGCTCAGCGGTGATCGTTGTGTCGATGCTGAAGCCGGTGGCAAACATCTCCGGCAGCACGATGAGCGAGCCTGGAGCGGGCTTGGCATCGGCGATGAGCTGGCGGGCCTTGGCGAGGCTCGCGGGCTTGTCCTCCCAGGCGGAGTTCATTTGGACGAGGCAGGTGTTCATCGGGGGGGATTTTGGTCTCAGGTGCATGCTCTGAAGCCGGGCATTGGAGGATCGTGAAGAGATGGATTGTGCTAAAGCGCATACGGGCCGGCCGGGCGGGAGAATTCATTTCTTCATCGCCTGCCCAGGGCCTCGATGAAGGTTTCTTCGAGTCGTCTGACGAATTGCTGGGCCGATTCATCAGCGTCGCAGGCGAGGGGTTCGCCCGCGGTAATGCGCACGTGGATGCGGCGGAGCTGCACCCGCCAGACAGGCCAGCCTTTGCCGAGGTAGTCGCTGTCCGTTTCGATGAAGACTGGCCACACCGGAGCACCGGACTGCGCGGCGATGATGCCGATGCCTCCCTGAAAGGCGTTCACCACGCCTTTGGTCTTCCACGTGCGTGTGCCCTCGGGGAAGAGCAGCAGCCGCTCCCCCTGCCGCAGGGCCTCGATCGAGCGCTGCATCATCTTGTGGACCGGCTTGTTCGGGATGAACCCGGCCAGCGTGGCTCCACCGACCAGGATGGGGTTGTGTAGCAGCGAGGCCTTCAAGATGCAGCGCAGGCCGTGGATACGCGGGATGATGCACACCGCGTCCCACATGGCGGGATGGTTGGGTGCCACGATGCAGCCGCCGGTGGCGTTTTGCAGCTTTTCAAGGCCATGATATTCTACCTTCAGCACGCGGAGGAGGCGCAGCAGGGTCAAAAATATCCCAAACACGCCCTGCAACAGCCACTGGCCGAGGGCGCGGGACTTGTCACCAGGCAAAAATGGCACGCACACGAGTCCTGCAAGCACGAAGAGCAGCCCGCCCACTACCCAGTAGACGAGGCTCGCTAGGCAGGCCACCAGCATGCGCAGACCATGCCACCAGCACCAGATGCTCGCGCCTGTCGTGCCTCCTTGGTCGTTGCTCCCGCTCTCGTTCATGGTTATGACGCATCATGGCATCTGCGCCCGACCTTTTCCAAGCCCTTTCCGCCCTGCCGCACGGTGCCGAGTTTCGATTCATCGACGAGCTCACGGAGCTCGAGCCCGGGATCGCCGGAAAGGCGCGGTGGAGGCTGAAAGGCGGGGAGGAATTTCTTCGCGGCCATTTTCCCAACGCGCCGCTCATGCCCGGTGTGCTCATGATCGAGGCGCTGGCCCAGCTCGGCGGCATTTTGGTGCAAACGAGGCCCGGCATCCCGCCGCTGAAAAACCTGCGCCTCACCGCCGTGCGCCAGATCAAGGTGCTTGGCAGCATCACCCCCGGCCAGAGCCTGCATCTCAGCGCCAAACTGGACGCGGTGATGGGCACGCTCGGCCAGGTGACCGGCGAGATCCGCGATGACTCTGGCAATATGATCCTCACCGGGGCCGTGACGCTGGCCGGCGAGATCTAACGCGGGGCCTCCTCCGTCCTTTTTTGTCCTTTACCTCCTTTCAGTCCCTTCCTACCTCTCACCCGCCAAAATTTCCCCTCTGCTCCCATGTCCGCCAAAATCATCTACACCCTCACCGACGAAGCCCCGCTCCTCGCCACTTATTCGCTGCTGCCCATCGTGAAGGCCTTCACCAAGGCCGCAGGCATCGAGGTCGAAACGCGCGACATTTCGCTCGCAGGCCGCATTTTGGCTCAATTTGGCCAGCAGGACGATGATTTGAGCTACCTCGGCAAACTTTGCCTCGAGCCGACCACCAACATCATCAAGCTCCCGAACATCTCCGCCTCGGTGCCGCAGCTCAAGGCCGCCATCGCTGAGCTTCAGGCCAAAGGCTACAAACTCCCCGATCTGCCCGAAAACCCGCAGACCGACGAGGAAAAGGAGATCAAAGCGAAATACGCCAAGGTCATGGGCAGCGCCGTGAACCCCGTGCTCCGCGAAGGAAACAGCGACCGCCGTGCGCCGAAGGCCGTCAAAGACTACGCCAAGAAGCATCCGCACAAGATGGGTGCCTGGTCCGCCGATTCGAAGACCACCGTCGGCACCATGGGCAAAGACGATTTCTTCTCCAACGAGAAGTCCACCTGCGTCGCCGCCGCCACTGAGGTCAAAATCGAGTTCACCGCCAAAGACGGCAGCACCAAGACGCTCCTCCCCAAACTCGCCCTCAAAGCCGGCGAGATCATGGACGCCACCAAGATGAGCAAGAAGGCCCTCGTCGCCTTCTTTGAGCAGCAGATCGCCAAGGCGAAGGCCGATGGCGTGCTCTTCTCGCTCCACATGAAGGCCACCATGATGAAGGTCAGCGATCC
>JBJONJ010000239.1:0-5413 GCA_046051905.1 Verrucomicrobiota bacterium | reverse complement strand
CGTGTGCATCGAGCCATCGCCCATCCAAAACTGCGCCCCGCGCTTGGTCATGAAGCCGGCGGACTGGATTTTGCTCCACAAGCCCAGCTCGTCAAAAATGGGGCGGTTGTAAGGCAGGAGCGATTCCCCGATGTGGAAGCGCGGAAACTTCTCTTTTTCAAGCACCAGCACCTTCCGGCCAGCCTGGCGCAGCGTCATGGCCGCGGTGGCTCCGGCGGGTCCGCCGCCAATGATAATGACATCGTAATCGGTTTGCATGGGGATGGGTGATGATGTGCTCTTTTTCACCGCTGGAGCAAGCGTGGAAATGGTAAGGGCTGCGCTTGGTTTGCTATTTGATGACGCCCAAGCTACGTCCGCAATATGTCCCTAGATTTCCACTCTCGTCTCGCCGGCATGCTACACGGCAGTTTCATCGCTGAAGCCCTCTCTCTTGGGGTTCATTGGATCTACGATCCCGAGGTGATCGTGCGCCGCCATGGCCGCGTGACGGGATACCATGCGCCAGGAGCAGAATCGTATCATCCTCGAAAGCAGGCAGGTGCCCAAGGCCATGCCGGAGATCAGGCCCTGCGCCTGCTGGCCTTTCTGCATCGTGAACGCCGTTGGGATGCCGCTGCCTTCCTCACCGATTGGCAGGCGATGTGGCCAGCCTACGACGACTATGTGGACAAGGCCACCAAGGGCACGCTGGCTCATCTTCAGGGCGGTGCCACGCCTGCCACGAGCGGCACGGCCTCAGACGAACTCGCTGGCCCCGCCCGCATCGCCCCACTGATGGCCTTTTTGGCTGACAAGCCTGAATCCGAGGCCGTGGCGGCCGCCCTCGAGCAAACCGTCCTCACGCATCGTTCACCGGAGACGATCGAATGCGCGGCATTCCTCGCCCGAGCCACCCACCGGCTTTTGCATGGCAGCTCGCTGCCCGAAGTGATCTCTCAGACCGCACCTCAATGGGCTCTCGATGCGGCTGAGACTGTCAAAGGCCATGATGCCATCGGGGCTCTCGGACGTGCCTGTCCCATTCCGCAGGCTCTTCCGGCAGTTTTGTGGCTCGTGAGGCATCACGGGCACAATTTCGAGCTCGCCAGCATCGAGAACGCCATGGCTGGGGGGGACAACTGCGCCCGCGCTCTAGTGCTCGGCATGCTGCTGGGAGCCACACATGGCCTCGACGCCATTCCCCTCGCTTGGCGTGAAGGTTTGCTGGCACGAAAGGAGCTGCAAGGCCTTCTCGCCGGCCAATGAACCGGCAAGACACCGCCCTCCACGTCGTTTCCACTTCACCATGAGTTCCTCACGCACCTCACGTCGCCAATTTCTCGCCAGCGGAGCCGCCGCGGCGGCCAGCCTGGGCTTTCCCGCCATCACACGCTCCCGCTCGCCGAATGCGAAGCTCAATCTCGTCTTCATCGGTGTGGGCGGACGCGGCGGCGGCAATCTCTCTAGCATCAGCGGCATCCCCATGGCCCTGCCGAAGAAAAAAAACGGCTCAGACCCGAAAGCGTCGCCCCCTGCCCTGCCCTCCGCGGCCGATGCTGCCGAAAACATCGTGGCCCTCTGCGATGTGAATGCACAGAACCTCGACCTCGCGGCCAAATTCCACCCTGGGGCACAGACCTTCCGCGACTTCCGCAAGCTCTACGACACGCTGAAGCCCAGCGAGATCGACGGCGTCGTCGTCAGCACCACCGAGCACACCCACGCCTATGCCACGCTGCCCGCGCTGCTCATGAAGAAGCCGGTTTACTGCGAAAAACCGCTCACGCACAACGTGGCCGAGGCTCGCCTCATCACGAAGGCTGCCGCCGAGGCCGGTGTGGCCACGCAGATGGGCACGCAGATCCATTCCAGCGCCAACTACCGCCGCGTCGTCGAATTGATTCAAAGCGGTGCCATTGGCAAGGTCACCGAGGCCCACGTGTGCGTCTCGCGTGCCTGGGGACTGCAAACCAAGGAGGAGGCGGAGAAGAACAAGGACATCATCTTCGTCGATGAACGTCCCAAAGAGGCCCAACAGCCGCCGCCCTACCTCGACTGGGACCTGTGGATCGGCCCGGCGCCGATGCGGCCCTACAACGACGTCTATTTCCCCGGCCCCAAATGGTATCGCTGGTGGGATTTCGGCAATGGTACCATGAGCGACCTCGGCAGCCATTGGAATGACTTGCCCTTCTGGGCACTCAAACTCGACGCCCCGCTCAGCATCGAGGCCTTTGGCCCGCAAGCCCATCCCGAGATCGCCCCGGCCAACATGCATGCCGTCTATGAATACGGTCCGCGTGGCAACATGCCCGCCTGCAAGGTCCACTGGCATCAAGGCTCCAGCAAGCCGGAGGCTTGGACCAACGATCCCGTCATCAGCAAGTGGAGCAGCGGCGTCCTCTTCATCGGGGACAAAGGCATGCTCCTCTCCGATTACGGCAAGCACCTCCTGCTGCCGGAGAACCAGTTCAAGGACTTCGTCCGTCCCGCGCCCTTCATCCCCGATTCACCCGGCCATCACGCCGAATGGCTCAACGCCATCAAGAACGGCACGCCCACCGGCAGTCCCTTCAGCTACGCCGGACCGCTCACCGAGGCGAACCACCTCGGCAATGTGGCCCACCGTGCCGGAGGCAAGATCCTGTGGGATGCCAAGGCCATGCGCATCACCAACATGGAGACCGCTAACCAGTTCCTCTCTCGCGAGCCGCGAGCGGGATGGAAGCTGGGCTGATCAACTGGCCAGTGTCTTGTAGAGCGCCATCGTCTTCCGCGCGATGGATTTCCAACTGAAGTGGTCCACGGCACGCTGACGGCCGGCGAGAGCCATCGCTCGGCGTTTCGGCTCGTCACGCATGAGTTCATTGATGCCATTCGCGAGGTCCTGGGCATACTTTTCGGGATGCAGGGCTTCAAAGGGGCTTTCGGTCTGCTGTTCCAGCGGGATCAGCAGCCCCGTCTCGCTAGGCACGACGACTTCTTTGATACCACCGACGGCGCTGGCGACGACGGCGGTCTCGCAGGCCATGGCTTCGAGATTGATGATGCCAAAGGGCTCATAGATCGACGGGCAGCAGAAGACGGCGGCATGCGAATACATGGCGATCTTTTCCTGCACCGGCAGCATCGCCTGAATCCAGACGATCCCCGGACGCTTCGCACTCACCGCAGCCACTGCGGCCTCCATCTCGGCTTTGATCTCCGGCGTGTCCGGCGCACCGGCACAGAGCACCACCTGAATCTCGGGATCGAGGTGCTCAATGGCACGCACGAGATGAATGATGCCTTTTTGCCGCGTGATGCGGCCCACGAAGAGCACATACGGCTTCGTCGGGTCGACGCCGTGCTTGAGCAGCACGTCGGGAGCCTCTACGCGGTGGTATTCATCGAGGTCGATGCCGTTGTGGATGACGTGAATCTTGTGCGGATCGAGCTCAAACAGGCGCAGCAGGTCCACCTTCGTCTCCTCGCTCACCGCGATGACCGCGTCGGCCATCTTCAAGGCCGTGGCCTCCAGCCAAACGGTGAAGTCGTAACCACCACCGAGCTGCTCCCGCTTCCACGGGCGCAGCGGTTCCAGTGAATGCACGGTGAGCACCATGGGCACGCCGTAGTTCAGCTTCGCCAGAATGCCGCCAAAGTGAGCGTACCAGGTGTGCAGATGCACCAGCGAGGCGTCGATGTTCTTCGTGTTGAAATCCAGACAGCGCTGCAAAGCGCCAAAGACTGACTTCAAGTGAGCGGGGGCCGTCCAATCGGCCGTGTCGATCTGCGTGCCCATCACGCGGAGATTCGGCTGCGTATCGTCTTGATCACCAAAACAGCGCACCTCGATCTCCATGAGCTTGGCCAGCTCTTTCGAGAGATATTCCACATGCACACCCGCACCGCCATAAATGTGCGGTGGGTATTCGTTGGTCAAAAACAAGGCTTTCATGAAGTGGAACCCCAGCATGTGGCGAATGCCGCCCGCTCTTCAATGCGCTTCTTCGATCTCTTGCGGGTTTCCAGGCAAAAAATCTGGTCCTCCCCTCACGAAAGTGGGGTGCCCGAAATGCTGAAAGAGCGCCTCAAATCGCGTTCATACGACATGGCTTCCTTCAAAGTCCCTTTCGCCCTTTCAGTCCTTTGCGTCTCTTCAGCCCTCGCCCAAAACGAGGCGGCTGGAAACGACGCCTCTGACAAGCCCGCCTCCGCCCCGGTGATGCAGTGGCGCTTTGATGATGGCAAGGAGCCAGGACCGCGTGCGCCGACCTACCCGGGCTTTTCCGAGACGAACAAGGCCCGCCTCTTTGACGTGAAAACACCGATCAAAGTGCCGGACAGCCCGGAACTGCGTTTCGGCCTGAACGAAACGATCACGCTGGAGGCCTGGGTTAAGGTCGCGGATGCCTCGGGCACGCCTTACATTATCGGCAAGGGCCGCCTCGGCACGAAGGAGTTCGGCGCGAACAATCAAAACTACGCCTTCCGCCTCCAGCATGGCAAAGCGGGCTCGCAGATCGGTTTCCTCTTCCACAGCGCCGATGTGCCGGGGAAAAAGGGCGAGTGGCATCGCTGGTGGTCAAAGGACACCGTGCCCACCGCAGGCTGGCATCATGTGGCGGTCACCTACACCTACGGCAAACCGAAGAGCATCAAGGGCTTCATCGACGGTCGCGAGACCGATGGCACCTGGGACATGGGCGGCGCGACGGATCGCGGCCCGGTGACCGATGGTGATGCGGTGGTGATTGGCAATGGCTCAACGATGGCCTCGTCGCATGCGTTTGAAGGCTGGCTCGACAATGTGGCCATCTATCGAGGCCCCATCGATACCGAGGCGCTGAAGGCGAAGTATCAATTCATCCCGCCACCTCCGCCGGTGGCGAAAAAAGACGTGCCCGCAGGCCGCGTGCTCGTGCAACTCGCCGAAGAAGGCATGCCAGAGGCCAACGCCTGGCCCAGCGAGCCGCCGAAAGTGGGCGAGACCTACACCGAGGACGTGTTCGGCTTCTTCGAGGTGCCGCAAAAGTATGTCGAGACCGGTGTGCGCGGCGACCGCCATGTGCCCTTCCTGTTGCGTGCCGCCGCCAGCGTGACCTTCCCGAAAGGCAAGCACCGCCTGCTGCTGCGTGCCCGTGGAGCCACGAATCTCTACATCGACGGCAAAAGCATGCTGAAGACGCCTTTCCCGCCAAAAGACAGCGACGGTCATCACCTCGTCGCCGATCAGAAAGACTATCTCGAACTTGGTCCTGACTTCCGCTTCGTGCCTCCGGGCAATCGCGAGTCGTGGTGCGAATTCGAAGGCACCGGCAAACCGCAGTTCATCGTGCTGGAGACACTCGTGGGCAGTTACGTCGGCAAATCCATCCGCAGGCCCGAACTCGGCGAAACCATCGTCGCCTGGTCGAAAGAAGGCACGCAAACCTGGCAGCTCATCTCC
>JBJONJ010000238.1:0-12292 GCA_046051905.1 Verrucomicrobiota bacterium | reverse complement strand
ATTTCGATCTCACGGATTTCGACAGAGCCTTTTTCAGGCGCGTAATTGACGACGGCGGCGTTTTTCATGGGAGTGGAGGGTAGTTTAAATCGAGGCAAAAGGGTCAATCAGCTCAGTAAAGTCAGTCAAAAGCCCGCTCACGCAAACGCCGCCACATCCTGCGCATGCACCGCCTCACAAATCATCCTCAGCGAGGCTTCGAGATTGCCATCGGCGGTTTTGAAAGCATCGGCATCAATCGTGAGCGGGGCACCGAGCACGACGAGAGGTGCACCATACTTCGGGCACTGGATGGCTTGTTCGAGGCTGAGACCGCCCACGGCTTGCACGGGTACTTTCACGGCTTGGACGACCTCGCGGAGCTTGTCGAGCGGGCTGGGCATGCGGTGGCCGGCGGCGGCGATGCCGCGACGCTCGTCGTAGCCGATGTGATGAATGATGTAGTCGCAGCCGAGGTCTTCGAGCCATTTGGCACCAGCGACCATATCTTTGCAGATCATGTTATCGCCCATCACCTTGCAGCCGAAGTCCTTCCCGGCCTTCACGACGCATTTCACCGTCTCCGCATGCGCCCGGGCCATCACGACGACATGCGTGGCACCCGCTTTGGCCATCATTTCAGCCTCCAAATAGCCGCCATCCATCGTTTTGAGGTCGGCGACGATCGGCGTGGTCGGAAAAGCCTTCCGCAGCGCACGCACTCCATGCAACCCCTCTGCGAGAATGAGCGGCGTTCCGGCTTCCAGCCAGTCCACACCGGCCCGCATGGCCAGGGCGGCGGTTTCGAGGGCTTCGTCGATGTTCGTGAGGTCGAGGCTGATCTGGACGATGGGTTTCATGATTGCGGAGCAAAGCAAAGCCGGGCATTCTCGTCACGACAAAGATGATGCGAAATGCGACACCCCTGAAGCCTCTCGACCGTCAGCAGCGATCCACGGCGGTCATCCGGCGCTGGAAGCAGCAGCGGGATGCGTGGATGACCTCCCTGGAGCCATCCAGGCTGTTTCAGCGGCTCTTTGATCATCTGCCCGGCGTCTATTTCTTCGCCAAGAACCGCGACGGCCATCTCATGTTTGCCAGCCAGGGCTTGCTGCAACGCTATCAGATGCACGACGACTCCGAATTCATCGGACGTACGGATTTTGACATCAATCCCGACACCATGGCGCAGGCCTATGTGGATGACGACAAGCGCCTTCTCGCTGGTCAGGCGCGAATCATCGAGCGCATCGAGCTGTGGTGGGATCGCCAGGGCATGCCGGACTGGTTTCTCGTCACCAAACTGCCTCTCTACGATCGCCGCGGCCGCGTGCAGGGGGTGATGGGCACGCTGCGCCGTCCCGATGAGGCCGAGCGAAGGCTGCCCGTCTTCCAAACCGTGGCGCATGCCGTGGAGATCATCCGGCGTGATTTCTCCAAGCCTCTCAAGATCGAAGACATCGCCAAATCTTGCGGCCAATCCGTCCGCCAGCTCCAGCGCCGCTTTCAGAGCGCCTTTGGCATCACCCCGCAGGAGTTTCTCATCCGCACCCGAGTGCTGGAAGCCACCAAGCTGCTCGAACAAAGCACCCTCTCCGCCAACGAGATCGCCATGCGATGCGGCTTCGTCGATCAAAGCAGCTTCTCCCAGCACTTCCGCAAACGCATCGGCAGCTCACCTGCGATGTATCGGAAGCGGACGAATGCTTGAGGTTCTTCCGGCAACAAATTGAGAACAGACGATTGGAAATCGGCCCGGTGGACCGTTATCAAGCGTCTCCGAGCCTTCACTTGGAACCTGAAACCTGAACCTTTGAACCAACCACCCATGTCTCCCCAGCAAAAAGCAGAATCCCTCGGCCTCACCTTCGCGAAGCAAGCCCCCGGCTACCTCAATCTCTGCATCCGCAGCGGCAACCAGCTCCTCACCTCCGGCCACGTCAGCGATCTGAAAGGCAAGCTCGGAGCCGGTGTCTCCACCGAAGACGGTTACAAAGCCGCGAAGAACTGTGCTGAAAAAGTGCTCCGCTCCGTCTGGGACACGCATGGCACGCTCGATGGCCTGAAAGTCATCAAAGTGCTCGGCTGCGTGAACTCCACGCTTGAGTACAGCGACCAGCATCTCGTCATCAACGGCTGCAGCGACCTGCTGCACGAGATCTTTGGCAAAGAAGGTGACGGCTACCACGCCCGCAGCGCCCTCGGCTTCGCCCAACTCCCCACCGGCGCTGCCGTCGAGGTGGAGGCGATCTTTGAGATCAAGGCATGAGGCTCAAAAACCGCGTCAAGATGGGGGGCTCTGACAGGCGCAAACTTCCTTCAAATCGAAGGTTGCAAAGCCGGTGAGTGCCGCCATAATCACGGCCCTTCCGAAAGGAAGGAGATGGGTAGGTGCCCGAGCGGTTAAAGGGGGCAGACTGTAAATCTGCTGGCTTACGCCTACGCTGGTTCGAACCCAGCCCTACCCACCATCTCCCCCCACGAGGACCTTGGAATGCCGCTCATCGATCCCTACGCTTTCCAGCTCGCCGGATTCAGCGAGCACGACGTCGACGAAATCCTCGCTGACCTTGATTTTCTACATCGGAATTCCCGATGGACCCACCGTCGTGATCAAATTGAGCGCATGATCGTCGAGTCACCGGTCATCCTGATGGATTTTCTGCGCAGCGTGAGCCCGGATGTCGTTCGCAATGCCATGATTCCGCGCCGGGTGAAGGATCTCGTGCTGCGCTAAGCCAGGAAGCGCAATCGTCATTCGACATTCCCGCCGGGCCATTCACTATCCGCGGCCCATGTTCACCCCTCCGCACGTCTTTGATCAGCCCGCCCCGGCCTTTGACATCCACCGCATCGAGACTCCGGCCTTCGTCGTCGATCTCGACCTGCTGCGCAAAAATCTGGAGCGTCTCGCCCTCGTGCAGCGTGAGGCCGGCGTGAAGGTGCTGCTGGCCCTGAAGGGCTTTTCGATGTTCAGCACCTTCGATCTGGTGCGCGAGTATTTGAGCGGTTGCTGCGCCAGCGGCTTGAACGAGGCGCTGATGGCCTACCACGAGTTTGGCAAAGAGGTGCACGTTTATGCGCCCGCCTTCAAACCAAAGGAAATGGAGCAGATCTTGCCCATCGCGAACCACATCAGCTTCAACTCGCTGGCTCAGTGGCGCAAATTTCGCCCGATGATCGAGGCAGCCCGCGCCGCGGGCAAAAACGCACCCAGCCCTGGCATCCGCGTGAACCCTGAGCACAGCGAGGTGGAGGTCTCGCTTTACGATCCGTGCTCGCCCGGCTGCCGTCTCGGCATTCGGGCGGATTCTCTCGAAGGCGAGGACCTCAGCGGCATCGAGGGCCTGCACTTTCACGCCTTGTGCGAGCAGGGCAGCGATGTGCTCGAACGGGTCGTGGGTGCGGTGGAGAAACGTTTCCCCAAGCTCATCGAGCAGGTGGAATGGGTGAACATGGGCGGCGGTCATCACATCTCCCGCAGCGATTATGATATCGAGCGCCTCATCCGCGTGCTGAAAACCTTCAAAGCCCGCTGGGGCAAGGACCATGTCTATCTCGAACCCGGCGAAGCTGTCGGCCTCAACACCGGCTACCTCATTGCCGAGGTGCTGGACATCGTCCCGACGAATCCTCCCACTGCCATTCTCGATCTCTCCGCCAGCGCCCACATGCCGGACACGATGGAGATGCCCTACCGCCCGCACATTTTCGGCGGCGGGCTGCCGGGCGAGTTTCCGCACGAATACAAGATGGGCGGCATGACCTGCCTCGCGGGTGATGTGCTGCCTGGGTTCTCTTTCCCTCAGCCGTTGCAAACCGGCCAGCGACTTGTCTTCGCGGACATGGCGCACTACACCATGGTGAAGACGACGACTTTCAACGGCGTGCATCATCCGGACATCGCCATCTACGATCCGGCGAAGAAGGAATACCGCGTCGTGCGCCGCTTCCGCTACGAGGACTTCCGGGACAAGCTCTCGTGAGCCTTCACGAGCGATTCGATTTTCGATGACGCCTTTTCATGGCTGGTTTTCCTGCCGTCAGAAGCGCCTTACATCGAGCGAGGAGGCTTTTGCAAGAATGGCTGGCGAGTGAATGACATAGCCCGCCGCTTTGAATCTCACAGTCGCTTTGAGAGCTGATCTAGGTTTGTGTCAGATACTCCAGCGCCTTCGAGAAACTAGCCTGGGTTAGGAAGTGGTTCAGGCGGGGCGGGAGGCTCGCACGCAGCTTCTCATGCTCAGCCATGATGTCTTCAGACACTTTTTGAAGCGCGGCGAGGTGTGCGGATGCATCTCGATCTCGAAACGCGTGATCGGCGATGAGGTCGAGGCGGTGCTGGAGAAGGTCACGAAGGTGGGAGTAATCGGCGGGCATGACAAGGCAGGTAGAGTGGGGTGGGGTCAATCCTCATGACGACGGCGCACGCGGAGGGAGTCCTTCAGGCTGACGAAGTCGGAGAGCAGGAAGATGACAGTGAAAAAGGCCAGCAGCACCTCCATGATGGTGTCGAGCTTGGCGACCATGGTGACTGGTGTCACATCGCCGAAGCCTAAGAAGCTGAAATTCAGCACGCTGTAGAAAAAGAACTCGAACATGAGTTCCGGGCGGCTCCAGGCGGCGTTGATGGAGCTAAAGCTCGCTGCCTCGCCGGTTTCCAGCAGGCAGAGCCAGCGGCCGTGCATCCAGGCCGGTGCATGCATCCACCACAGCAGCATGGCCAGCAGCACAATGACGAGCAACTCGCGTCCCTGGTGCAGGATAGCTTTGGCGAGTTCGAAGCGGGGCATGTGACGGACTGTTGACCTCGAAAGCATGGAAGCAAGCGCGTTTCCAATCCCATGGGGGCTTACGAGGCCAGGCCTGGCTAAATCCGTTCGCGGAAAGAGAGTCCTCCAAGATCCTCAGCCCGCTGGCCACCGAGGTGGAGGTTCGAGGCTGCCTCGCTAGTGAGGCAGCGGCAGGCTACGCCGCCGTTGACGAAATAGCCGGTTGGAGAGTTTGGGGTGCCCAGCCAGAAAATGCCGAGAAAGGCGACTGCCTTGCCAACACCCGAATCGGTACCGATGACGGCGCGGCGGTCCTTTTTGAGAGTTCGTTCGCACGCATTACATCGGCCGCCTCGCTGGGGCCGCCAGCAGTTCCGAGACGGTCATCGAACTCACCTGCAAAGCCCAGTTCATGCCTTGGACGGCGTGGCAATCCATCTTGCAGCGCATTTGCAATCCTCGAAGCAGCAACCAAATGCACTGTTCTCGCATCCTGCTCATGCTTAACTTTTAAATCCGCACCCTCATGGCCCTCAAAGCGATCATCCATAAAGCCGCCGTTTCCTTCTCCGATCTCGACCGCAACGTCTATCAAGACCACAGCCTCACCATCGCCCGCCATCCTTCCGAAACCGAGGAGCGTATGATGATCCGCCTCCTCGCCTGGGTGCTCAACACACCCGATACCAATGACCTCGGCACGCTCGAATTCGGCAAGGACATGTTTGAGCCCGAAGAACCCGCCCTGGTGCAAAATGACCTCACCGGCCTCCGCATGCATGAGATCGACCTCGGCCAGCCGGAAGAAAAACGCCTCGTGCGTGCCTGCGGCCGCTCGAAGCGAGTCACCATCTACACCTTCAGCAACACCAGCGCCGCGTGGTGGACCTCCGTTTCAGAAAAGCTCGCCAAAGTGCGCAACCTCACCGTCTGGCAGCTCGATCCAGCGCAGGTCAAAACCCTCGCTCTCCTCGCCGATAAAGCGATGGACCTCCAAATCACCCTTCAAGAAGGCATCCTCACCGTCGATGGCGGCGGCAAATCCGCCGAACTCACGCCGGTGAAGCTCGCGGGTGGGTAGGCGGATCATGGATGAGCTTGAACGAAGCTGCGGAGCAGCCTAAACTCCAGCCATGACCGCCGTTTACCCCGCACCGGAAAGCTTTGTGCCGACCATGGAACCTCTCATGACTGAGGAATCCGCACGGGCGATTTTGAACATGCGAATGCCCCAGGAGGTGCAGGACCGGATCAGCGTGATTGCCCATCGCTGCCGTGAGGGATTGCTCAGCGAGGAAGAGCACCGCGATTACAAGCTATACGCGGATCAGGTTTCCTTCCTGTCCCTGCTCCAGGCGCAGGCACGCCTCCTGCTGAAAAAAGCTGGCAAGTTCTGATGGATGCCGCCACACGCCAGTCCGTCTGGCAGCAGGCTGGAGGCCGCTGCGAGTATTGCAGAATCAGCCAGGAGCAGGAGCCTGGGCAGGCCTTTCATATCGAGCATATCACAGCGCTTCAGCATCGAGGTGGTGATGAGTTGGAGAATCTCGCCCTCGCCTGCTGCCGCTGCAATGCCTACAAAGGGCCAAACTTCACCTCGCGTGATCCAGACACCGACCGGGTCGAGCTTCTCTTCAACCCGCGTGCACAGGCGTGGGAGGAGCACCTTCGCATGGACGGACATCTCATCCTGGGTATCACGCCGGTAGGGCGCACCACCGCCTGGTTGCTCCAGATGAATGCACCCGGACGTGTTGCCATTCGCGCGTTCTGGGCGCAGATCGGCGATGACCTTTGAGCATCCCGTTCCTTGCCGTGAGCGGCCTCACCGCCTAGCTTTCCCACCCCTTTTATGACCCACGCCGTCCTCAGCCTCCTCAAAGAAAGCCGTCACCCCATGCGCATCGACCTCATCGGCGTTGCAGGTAGCGGCATGAGCGGGCTGGCGCTGCTGTTGCTTGGCCTAGGGCATAAAGTTAGTGGTTCCGACAAGGCCACCACGCTCGAAACGGAGCGCCTGCAAAAGCTCGGCCTTCAGTTCTTCCACGGCCACACGGAGAAAGAGGTCGAGGACTGCGACATGGTGATCTACTCCAGCGCCATCAAGCCGGGAAACATCGCGTATGAAGCCGCTTACAAGCAGGGCATCCCGCTCGTGCGTCGCGCGGAAGCTCTCGCTGCCGTGATGGCGAACAAGAAGGGCGTTGTCGTCTGCGGCACGCATGGCAAAACGACCACCTCCGCCCTCACGGCGCATGTGCTGCGTCAGGGCGGCCTCAAGCCGAGCCACTACGTCGGTGCGGAGATTCCGATTCTGGGCTCCAATGCGCATTGGGACCCCGAAGGCGAACTCTTCGTCGCCGAGGGCGATGAGAGCGATGGTACGCTGGTCAATTTCCATCCGCAGCATGCCATCGTGCTCAACATTGAGCCCGAGCATCTCGACTTTTACGATGGCATCGAGGCCATCAAAGCCGTCTTCCGCCAGCTTTTGAGCCAAACGCCCGGTCATTGGGTTTACTGCGCGGAAGATCCCGTCGCCTGCGAGGTCTGCGCCGGCTCACACGGCGTGAGCTACGGCTGGAGCCGCGAGCACGATTTCTCCGCGAACATCCTCACGATGCGTCCCGATCACTCGGAGTTTGAGGTGTATCAAAACGAGCAACTGCTCGGCACGGCCACGCTCGGCATTCCCGGCAAGCACAACGTCAGCAACGCCCTCGCCGCCATCGCGCTCGCCACGAAGTGCGGCGTGGGTTTTGAGGCCATTCAGCATGCTTTGAAGAGCTTCCGCGGTGCCAAACGTCGTTTTGAGATTCGTCACAGCGGCGAGTGCTTCACCGTCGTCGATGACTACGGACATCATCCGAGTGAAATCGCCGCCACACTGGCCACGGCGAAGGGGGTAAACGCGAAACGCATCGTCTGCCTCTTCCAGCCGCATCGCTTCAGCCGCACGCAACTACTCAAAAAGGAGTTCGGAGCCAGCTTCGATGATGTGAATGAGCTGTTTATCACCGACGTGTATCCAGCGAGCGAAAAGCCGCTGCCTGGCGTGAGTGGCGAGACCATTTTGGAGGAAGTCATCGCGCATCAGAGCGGGTTAAAGCCCCCTGCCCCCAGTGCTACGCTCAGCGTTGCAGGCGGGGAACGACGAACGAAGACCGGTAGCACGCCCACGATGCCTATTGCCCGCGACAAGGTCGGCAATGCGCTGCGGCCTGGTGATTTGCTCATCACACTCGGCGCGGGCAACGTGCATGAGGTCGGTCGCTGCATCGCGAAGGATCTGCCGGTGCTCGAAAAGCTCACCAGCATCCTCGAAGCGCACGGCGGTGGCGCGGCACGGCTCTACGAGCCGATGAACCGCCACACCACCTTCCTTATCGGCGGCCCGGCGCAGTTCTGGATCGAACCACGCACGGTGGAGGCCTTTGCGGAGATCGTGCGTTACCTGCGTTCGAGCTCCGTGCCCATCCGTGTGATCGGTCGCGGCTCCAATTTACTTGTTAAAGACGGCGGCATCCGCGGCGCGGTTATTCATCCGAGCAAGGGCGAGTTCGAGGACGTGAAGGTCGAAGGCACACGCCTCATCGTCGGTGTCGGTGCTCGATTGAAAAAGATCGCCAGCGCTGCCCGCAATGCAGGCCTTGGCGGACTCGAATGGATGGAGGGCGTGCCCGGTAATCTCGGCGGTGCTTTGCGCATGAATGCCGGTGCGATGGGCGCGGAGATGTTCGATCATGTCGTCAGCGTGCGCTTCATCGGCACCGACGGCAGCATTCAGGAAAAACCGCTCGCCGACATCGTGCACCACTACCGCAGCGTGCCCGAGTTCGAGGACCGCTACATCGTCGGAGCCGTGCTCGAAGGCAAACCGGCCCCCGTGGATCAAATCGACGCCGGATTGGAAGCCAGCCGGGTCAAACGCCGCACCTCCCAACCCATCGGAGCCAGCGCCGGCTGCATTTTCAAAAACCCCGAGCTCTGTGGTGCTGGCAAACTCGTCGATGACCTTGGCCTCAAGGGCACCCGCGTCGGCGCTGCTGTCGTTTCGCCCGTCCACGGCAATTTCATCGTCAACGAAGGCGGAGCCACCGCCCGCGAAGTGCTCGATTTGATCGCCAAGATCAAAGAAAAGGCCCTCGAAGAACGCGGCGTGACCTTGGAACTCGAAGTCAAAGTCATCGGCGAAGACCAGCCGCTGCCGCTCTGATGCGTTTCCAGTTTCAGGTTCCGAGTTTCAGGATCTTGAAACATGAAACTTGGAACATGAAACTTCCCCCCCCCGAAAAGAGAAAGCGCCCCGGGCGGAGCCGGAGCGCTTTCAGACCCACCTGTGCCGTCCGAGGCAGCGGGCTCACGTATCCCATGAGTCCAGGTGGGCGCCCGCAGGGGCAGGAACGCTGTCTTCCAGTGAAGGCATGACATGACATTCCAACTGCGCAGCTCCCGATAGGTTTGAAACGGGCCGGGCCACAAAGCTCGATAACGAACACCGCAGGAAATTCGGTGAGGCGGAGGGATGGAAAAGATCGCGCGGCATCCGCCGCGATGCCGCGAGCGTAACGGAGAAGCCGACTGGAAGCAACCACGGCTTGCCACGGCCTGCTGAAGGCTTAAAAACAACCTTCCCATGCCTCGAAACATCCTCATCACCGGAGCCAACGGCGCCCTCGGCCTCGCCATCGGCGAATACTTCCTCGCCCACGAGTCTGATGCCATTGTTCACCTCGGCGTGCGTGAGCGGCGTGAGCGTGCCGTCGCCTTGGTGGAGAGATCCGAAGGCCGTGCCCGGCTCGTCACCCTCGAAATCACCGATCCCGACGCGTGGAAGGCGGCTATCGAACAGATCGGCAGCAGCGTGGACGTGCTCGTGAACAACGCCGGTTTTCATGACGATGCCCTTTTGGCCAACATGAAAACCGATCAATGGTCCCGCGTGCTCGAAGGCAATCTCGGCTCCGTCTTCCATGGCTGCCAGGCCGTGATGCCCGGAATGATGCGCCAGCGCGGTGGACGCATCGTGAACATCGCCTCCCTCAGCGCCATCCATCCGCCGGCTGGGCAAACCAACTACGCCGCAGCCAAGGCTGGCGTGGTCGGCCTTACGAAAAGCCTCGCGAAGGAGTCCGCCCGCATGGGCATCACGGTGAATGCGGTGCTGCCCGGCTACATCGAGGGCGGTCTGCCGCCGGAATGGACCGAGGAGCACCTCAAAGCCCTCAAGATGCAGCTTCCGATGCGCCGTTTCGCACGTCCTGCTGAAGTGGCCGCGGCGGTTTTCTTTCTTGCCAGCCCGGAGGCCAGCTATATCACTGGCACCGCTCTCGCCATCGACGGCGGCATGATTTGACTCCTGCCGCGCTTTCCTTTCCGTTCGTCTCATGCTCACCCGCCAGCGCCTCAAAGAACTCCTCATCGCCGAGCTCATGCTCGACCTCAAAGCCGCCGACATCGGTGACGAAACGCCTCTTTTCGGTCCCAGCGGCGTCGGCCTCGACTCGGTGGACGCCCTCCAGATCGTGGTGATGCTCGAAAAACATTTTGGCTTCAAAATGGCCGATCAGGAGCAGGCGAAGAAGGTGCTTCATTCCGTCGATTCCATCGCGCAGGCTGTCGAAGGGGCCGCCGGAGCACCGGCATAGGCCCGTGAAGAGAAAGATCTCCATCGCGGTCCGGCTCGTCATCAGCATGGTGCTGCTCATGCTGTTGTTTCGCGAGCATGGCTTGGTCTCCGAGATTGTGCCGCGGCTCGGCTCGCTGCTGCAAAACTGGCCCTGGGTGCTCGCCGGACTCGCCGCCTCCGTGATGGGCCTGGTGTTTTGCGCTTTCCGCTGGTTTGTCATCCTCCGTGGTTACGCCCCGCACATGCCTTTCTGGGTCATGGTGCGCACGGAGATCACCGCCGCCTTCTTCAACATCTCCACCATCGGCGTGGTGGGCGGTGACGCATATAAAATCATGTCCATCTCCCGCCGGTTGCCCGGCCAGGCGGCGCAGGTGGGTGTCTCGCTCATGCTCGACCATGTCACCGGCTTCATCTCCGTGGGATTGCTGTTCTTTGGCTGCCTGGCCATGATCTGGCCGCGTTGGGAGGCGCTCGGGCATGATGCACGGCTGCTCCTGACTGGCTTCAGCGGCTTCATGGGGGTCTCGCTCGCTGGCATGATCCTTTCGTGGATCACTTTGAAACCGAAGGTGCTGGCCTGGGGGAAGCGGACCTTCCCACGCGTGCTCGGCACCGCTTTCTTTGAAAGTCTCTCCGAGAAGCTCATCACCACCCACGATGTCATCTTGGCCCTCTGGCGGCGTGCACTGGTCAGTGTGGTCATCTCCACCGGCGTCTATGCCAGCCTGTTCCTCACCTTTTACTGCGCCCTGCGGGCCGTCGGCGCGAACGCACCGGTGCTCGATGTGATCACCGCCATGCCTGTCGTCGATGCCATGGCCTCGCTGCCCATCTCCATCTCCGGCCTCGGTGTGCGTGAGCGTACCTTCGAGGCGCTGCTCTCAGGCTTCGCTGGCGTGCCGGAGGCCGCGTGTGTCTCTGCTGCTTTCATCGGCTGGCTGTTCTCCGTCTTTTGGGGATTGGTGGGAGGCATGTTGTTTCTCAAAGGAGGTCGTGAGGTCAAATCATGAGCGTCCTTGCTGGAAAACGCGTCGCCATCTCGCTCGGGGCCTCTTTCATGGGCTATGCCACGCATGCGGGTTTCCTCGCCACGCTCTCGCAGGCCGGTGTGGAGCCCGTGGCACTCGGAGGTTCCTCTGCCGGAGCCATCGCCGCCGGTTTGTTCGCCGCAGGGCTCTCCACGGAGACCATTCGCGAGGCCGTGCTCGGCACTGACCTGCCGCTCTCCTTTGTCAAAGGCACCCGCTGGGGCCTCCAGCAACTGCGTGACATCCTCACCCGCTGCCAGCCCGGCCTCTTCGATGCCTTGGGAGCTGTTCGCTACTTTGAATCGCTCGTCGGTCAGCGCTCCATCGAATCTCTTGGCGATCTCCGGCTCCTCATCGCCATGGCTGACCTCGAATCGCAACGCACCGTGTTCGCCGAGAGCGGTCCGCTGGCTCGTGCGATGGCCGCGAGTTGCGCCGTGCCCTTGCTCTTTTCACCGCTTGAATGGCAGGGACGCCTCGTCAGCGATGGCGGCGTCGTTCACGAGGCCCCGGTCGATCCCTGGTTCGCCGCTGACGACATCGACGTCATCCTCATTCATCGCATCCATCAGCCCGAGGGGCTGCGCCCGTGGCTGCTGCCGCTGCGCATGATTCACACCCTCGCCGCCGCGCATCACTGCGTGAACGATCAATGGGTCACCGACCGCACCGAGATGGCCCGCCTGCATGGCAAGCTGATGATCATCCTCAACACCACATCGCCATCTCCCTCGATTTTCAGCCGGGCGAGCCGCGAGGCTTGCTATGCTGCTGGCGAGGCGGCGGCCAGGGCACTGCTTGGATGAAGGCCGTATTCAATACCCCTCCGTGGCCTCACTGAAATTCCACGGGGCCTGATAAGCACCGGTGCGTTCCTTTTC
>JBJONJ010000237.1:0-4786 GCA_046051905.1 Verrucomicrobiota bacterium | reverse complement strand
CGGCGAAACCGCAGTTCAGCGCGATCTCGGCGATGGAGGCATCGCTTTCCAGCAGCAATCGCGAGCCAGCGCTGATGCGTGTTTTGGTGATGAGCTGCATCGGGCTGATGCCGTGGATGCGCTTGATGACTCGCGCGAAGCGTGCGGCACTCATGCCGGCCTTCTTGGCGAGTGAGGACGGACTCACCGCTTCATCAAACGACCGCTCCAGATGCCTCAGAGCCAGCGCCACGGCGGGCGGCACCTCTTCACGGTTCACCAGCGCGGTGAGATCTTTGGAAATGCCGATGAGGCCGGTCACGCGACCGCTTTCATCGCGAATGGGCAGTTTGCTCGTGAGTCCCCACACCGGCACATGCGGACGACGCCAGAACAGCTCCAAACGCTCAATGATCGGCTTCCCGGTGCGCAAGACCTGCGCGTCCTGCTCGGTGGGAATACGACCGAAGTCCCCGGGACACACGTCGCAGGGCCGTTTGCCGATCATCTGCGATTTGTCGGTCAAACCATGCCGCTCCACGAGCGACTGATTCACGACCAAATAACGCCCTGAGGCATCTTTGATGAAAAACGCCGTGTCATGCATCAGATCGACCACCTGCTCGACAAACTGCGTGTCGATCAAAAGGTGCCCTCGGGGCGAAAGAAAGCCCGGAAGCGATGAGGAGGCCGGTTTCATGAAAAGGTCGGCCTTCATCATTGAGCAACAAGGTCGGGCCTTCCAGCGCGTTTCGCGGTTGTGCGGCTTTTCACGCCTCGCCGTGCCGTCGCGGTCAAGACAGCGCGTGTTTCCATCCTCAAACTGGCCTTTGCCCATGCCTCGACGCTTGATCCCCCTTTTCCTTGCCGCCCTGCTCTTCATGCGGGCGGACCTTCAAGCCGCGCTGGACCGCCCGAAGCTGCAAATCATCAACGGCACCACGCAGGTCATGGATGTGTTTTGGATCAATGAAAAAGGCGAACGCATCCCGAATGGCACCGTGCCGCCGGGCAAGCACACAATCATCGGCACCACGCTCGGGCATCGCTTTGCCGTGGTGGGTCGCGAGGACAAACAAGAGAGCCTCGTGACCGCGGAGGTGCGTGTGCAGGCCTTTCGCATGGGTGGTTTGCCCTCGTTTTACACGCAGCAGGCCAGCGCGGGCGGCTTTCCCGTCGTCGCGTCGGACAAAGTGAGTCCGTATGCGCTGAAGGAGGCCGTTTACATCATCGACATGATGCTCTTGGAGCGTCCTGACGTGCGCGAGGCCATGGTGAAAAGCGGCGCACGGCTCAGCATCCTCGCGCACAACGAGTTCACCTGCGATCAACCCGAGTGGGCCTGGCTCGCCGAGCAAAAAGAGGAAGGTTTTGAGAATCTCAGCGCCCGTGATTTTCGCGATGCACGGGCCCGTGGCATGGGCGGCAGCATCACGGATCCCTACTGCTCCTGTGCGGAGGAAAACCTGCTCGCCTACGATGGCGATCCCTACAGCACGGAAAACATCCTCATCCACGAGCTGGCGCACAACATCCACCTGCGCGGCATGATCAATGTCGATGCCACTTTCGATCAACGCGTCAAGGCCAGCTACGACGCCGCGATGAAAGTAGGCCTCTGGAAGGGCAAGTATGCGAGCGTGAACCATCACGAATACTTCGCCGAGGGCGTGCAGAACTGGTTCGACAACAACCGCGAGCCCGATCACGACCACAACCACGTCAACACCCGCGCCGAGCTGCTCGACTACGATCCCGGCCTCGCCGCGCTGTGTCGTGAGGTCTTTGGCGACACCGTGCTCAAATACACCAAGCCCCAAACCCGCCTCACCGGCCATCTCGAAGGCTACGATCCGAAAACCGCGCCCAAGTTCACCTGGCCGCCGCACCTCGAAAAAGCCCGCGAGCTCATCCGCGCCAAAGCCCGCGCGAGATCCGCTGCCGCCACCAAAGTGGTTTCGGCTTCAGCCGAAAAGAATGCGGCTAAAGCCGCAGCTACTTTCTCCCAAGCCCGCAACCTCTCCGGCTGGACCCTTCACATCAGTCCCAAGCTCGACGCCGCCGCGTGGAGCAAAGCTTTGCCGCTGCTGCAGGCTCAGCTCGACGAAATCATCCGCGTCGTGCCTGCCAAAGCGGTCGCGGAACTTCAAAAAGTGCCGCTGTGGATCAATCCCGAGTATCCGAAGGTGCCACCGCGTGCCGAATACCATCCGGGTGCCGGTTGGTTGAAGGACAACGGTCGCGAGCCCGCCATGGCGAAGGGCGTCGAGTTCACCAACGTCCGCGTCTTCGAGGCCGAGACACGCCGCATGCCAAACTTCGCCCTGCATGAGCTGGCGCACGCGTTTCATGATCGTGTGCTCGGCTTTGAAAATGCCCAAATCGAAGCCGCCTACCAAAAAGCCAAGGCCTCCGGCCTCTACGACCGCGTGCAACGTCAGGACAGCGAAGGTCGCAAGCGCCTCGACCGGGCCTACGCCATGACAAACGCCAAAGAATACTTCGCCGAATGCTCCGAGGCCTTCTTCACGAAAAACGACTTTTACCCCTTCACCAACGCCGAGCTGAAAAAGCACGACCCCGACATGTTTGAGCTGCTCAGCAAACTTTGGGGAACCCCATCAGCACCATGAAATTCTTCCTGCTGCTTCTTGCACCGTTCGTGGCGCTACACGCCGACCCCGAAGTGGTTTCGGCTTTAGCCGAGAAGAATGCGGCTAAAGCCGCAGCCACTTTGCCGAACATCCTTGTCATTCTCGCCGACGACCTTGGCTACGGCGATGTGCGCTGCTACAACGCCGACTCGAAGGTGCCCACGCCAAACATCGACAAGCTCGCCAGCGAAGGCATGCGCTTCACCGATGCGCATAGCCCGGCCACGGTGTGCACGCCGTCGCGCTACAGTCTCATGACCGGGCAGATGGCGTTTCGCGTGCCGAGCGGTGGCACGGTTTTTCAGGGCACGGGCGGCCCGTCGTTGATCGCGCCAGGGAATCTCACGCTGCCTGGCCTCTTGAAGAAGCAGGGCTACGCCACGGCGGCGGTGGGCAAGTGGCACATCGGTCTGACTTTTCGCGATCAGGCCGGCGAAGCGATCCACTCGGGTGAACGAGCCGCCGTGCAGCGCATCGATTACTCGCGCCGCATCGAGGGCGGGCCGCTCGATCACGGCTTTGACCAGTTTTTCGGCACCGCATGCTGCCCCACCACCGAGTGGCTTTACGCCTTCATCGACGGCGATCGCATTCCCGTGCCGCCCACCGGTCCCATCGACAAATCGAAGCTCCCGAAGCATCCGTATGCCAACGATTGCCGCGCCGGATTCATCGCGCCCGACTTTCCGATGGAGGAAGTGGATCTCGTATTCTTGAAGAAAAGCCGCGAGTTCATCGCCGAACAGGCGCGTAACACGCCCCAGAAGCCCTTCTTCCTCTACCACGCCACGCAGGCCGTGCATTTGCCGTCGTTTGCCGCGCCGGAGTTCCAAGGAAAAACCAAAGCGGGACCGCATGGCGACTTCATCGCCGAGTTCGACCACATCGTCGGCGAATTGCTAGCGGAGCTCGAAAAGCATGGCCTCGCGGAAAACACGCTCGTCATCCTCAGCAGCGACAACGGCCCCGAAGTGGCGAGCATCGTCCACATGCGTGCCGATCACGCTCACGATGGTGCCAAACCCTGGCGCGGCATCAAACGCGATGCCTGGGAAGGCGGTCACCGCGTGCCGTTCATCGTGCGCTGGCCCGGAAAGGTGAAAGCGGGCACCACCAGCGATCAAACCCTCTGCCTCACCGACATCATGGCCACCGTCGCGGCGATCACCGGTGCTGAGTTGCCGCACGATGCCGCCGAGGACAGCTTCAACCTGCTGCCCGCCCTCGAAAGCACCGCCACAGCACCCATTCGTCCGTATTTGATCACTCAGGCCTTTGGCGGGCAGCGCACGCTTTCGATTCGTCGCGCGAACTGGAAATACATCGCCCACCGCGGCTCCGGCGGAAACAACTATGACAAAGGCGAGCTGAAGCCCTACGCCCTGCCCGACACCGATCCCGACGCCCCCGGCCAGCTCTACGACCTCGCCACCGATCCCGGCGAGACGACCAATCTTTACTCCCAGAAGCCGCAGATCGTGAAGGAACTCCAAGCGCTCCTCGAACAATCGAAAACCACTGGCCGCAGTCGTCCATGAAGCTCTTCCTTCTGCTCCTTTCGTCATTCGCCATTCTGCATTCGTCATTTTCGGCGCAGCCGAACGTGCTCTTCATCGCGCTGGATGATCTGAATGACTGGATCGGCTGCCTGGGCGGGCATCCGCAGACGAAGACGCCGAATCTGGATCGGCTGGCGGCGAGCGGCGTGCTGTTTCGGAATGCCTACACGGCAGCGGCCTCGTGCAATCCGTCGCGCACCGCGATCTTCAGCGGTCTGCCGCCGCATCGCTCGGGGCTTTACCACAATCTGCAAAAGATGCGTGACGTGCTGCCGGAGGCAGAGCTGCTGCCGCGATACTTTTCCAAGCATGGCTACTGGAGCGCGGGCTCGGGCAAGATGCTGCATTACATCATCGACCCGCCGTCGTGGGATGATTACTTTCCGGCCAAAGCGAAGGACAATCCCTTCCCGCACACGTTTTACCCCGAGAAGCGCCCCGTGAATCTGCCACGTGCCGGCGACTGGCAATACGTCGAAACCGACTGGGCCGCGCTCGACGTGACCGATGAGCAGTTCGGCGGCGATTGGGCCGTGACGAAGTGGATTGGCGAGAAACTGAATGCGCAGAAAGTGGCTTCGGCTTTAGCCGAAG
>JBJONJ010000236.1:0-3787 GCA_046051905.1 Verrucomicrobiota bacterium | reverse complement strand
GTCTTCATGCCTCCGCCTAGTGACACCGTTCCATTGGGTAACGTCGCCATGACGGCGAGTTTCCGGGCTGTGTTGGGTGCGCTGACCGATGTCCAAAGACCGGCAACCGGATCATAAATCTGCGCGGAATTCACCTGGCCACCCGTGCTAGCATTCTCGCCCTGCGCCGGATCAAAGACCGTGCTGCCACCCACGATTAAAACACGTCCGTCCCGCAGAAGCGCCGCATTGTGAACCATCCGCGCCTCCGAGATCGAAGCGGCGGTGGTCATCGAATCCGCCGCCTGGGAGGCCTGAGAAAGAGCGAGCATGGCCAGAGCCATGCGTTGAAGCCGGTTGAGGAAGGTTTTCACGCGCGAATGCGGCTTTTTAGCATGACCGCCGCCCCCACCGCACACTCTTTTTGTCACTGATTCCTCACTGCTGCGGCAGCTCCAGCTTCAGCCTTTCTCCACCGCGCAGCACCACGCTGGGGATCTTCTCACCGGGGAGGTTGCTCAGCAGCAAATGGCCGATGAGGGCGCTCTCGGTCATGCGGGTGTTTAGATCGCCGATCTCTAGGATGAGGTCGTCCTTCTGGAAGCCAGCTTTCTTGGCGGCGGCGTGCGGACCGTATTGGCCGACGTGGAAGATCTTGAACGCCATTTGATCCTTCGTGAGGCCGAGTTGTTCCCGCGTGGCGTCGTCGAGGTCATCCATCTTCATGCCGCCGAAGGCCATCGCACGCATCGGCCAGGTGCCGACGCGTTTGGAGATGTCGGACTTGTTTCGCCAGGCGGGCGGCAGCGTGAGGCGGAGATCGACGGACTCGCTGCCGCGCTTCACTTTGGCCAAAAGCGTGCCGCTGGCCGGGGCGCGGTGCAGCACCCAGCTCACATCGGCGATGGAGATCATCGGCTGCTGGTTCAGTTCGATGATTTCATCACCTGCCTGGAAGCCTGCACTGGCTGCCGATGTGCCCGCCGCCACGGCCTCCACCTTCGCGACGGCATCGGTGGCCAAGGTGATGCCCAGCACCTCGATGGAGGGCTGCGGGTAGATCCATTCCACCGGCACCGGCTTGCTCTGGCTGCGGTAGTGGGCGCGGAAGGCATCGCCCACCATGTGGCAGTGAACGCAGCTTTGGACCACCTTGCCATCCCAGTCGAGCTTGCTGGCATACTTCTCCGCCAGCGTGGGGAATTCCACCGGCGTGCGGTAAGGCACCGGGCCGCCCTGCTTGCCGCTCAGCGTAGCCTTGTTCGCCGGATAGCCCGCATGCACGGCAAGCGCGGCCTCCAGCGACTTGCGGAAGCTGTCCGTCGTCTTGTTCAGCGGGTCCTTTTGGTGCAACCACGAGCCGTAGCGGCCGTAGATCGTGCCATCGCCATTGAAGACGAGCGCGGAGAAGGACAGGTCGTAGTCAAACTGGAAGCGGGCCAGGTCGAGCGCGTTCGCATTGATCACCCGCACGCATACAAACTGGTCCAGCAGCGGCACGAGCGAAGGCTCCTCCAGCACCGCGGCGTCCATCCCGGCGCAGGACATGCAGGGCACGCAGCGCAGCACCACCAGCAGCGGCTTCTTCGTGGTCTTCGCCAGTTTGAACCCCGTGTCGAGGTCACAGTAGTTCCACCGCGCGTCATTCTCAAACTTCGCCTTGTCCCCTCGCACCGCGCCTTCTCGGTCCTTCACGGTTTCAGCGAGAGCGAGGCTGGTGAGGCAAAGCAGCACGGCGAGAGATTTCATGCCGCCATTTTGAGCGGAAAAGACGCGGGATGACAAGCGGCATCCTGCTGTGGCGGGTGTCCGGACCGGCCGGTTCAGCCTCCGGCGGTGATTTGAACCACCTCGATCACATCCCCATCGGCCACCACGGCGGTATCGAGTTCGCGGGGAAGAAGGGCGGCTTGATTTTGCTCGACGACGACCGGCTTGCCTCTGAGGCCGAGCGTCTCGAGGAGCCCGCGGATGGTGAGCGGGGCGTCGAAAGCGCGTTTTTCGCCGTTGAGTATGATCTGCATGGTCCAGATGAGGGAATGGAAACGCATTCAAGACGCCCCCCGCAATGAAAGCAAGGGCGGATGGCATGGTGGCATCTCACGAAATTCTGGACAGCCTCCCTGCCTTGTCGCATGGATGCGCCGCTGTATCACATTTTCGACAAACCAGATTCTTTCCACATGTTTCCCAAGGTGATTCGCCTGCTCCTTCCTGTCGCCGCTTGTTTGCTGGCTGCCTGCGCCTCTGGTGGCGGCCATCGCGGCCAGACTCAGTATTTGGAAGCTTTCGCCCCCCAAAGCGTGCCGCACTCCTCTCTCTATGATGCGGATCAGGTGTCGTATTGGGACGGGGACGGCATGTCCGGAGCCCCCAACATCACCATCGACCTCAGTGACCAGAAGGCCTACTTTTACAAAGGCGGTCAACTCGCCGGAGTGAGCGCCCTCTCCACAGGCGATGAGAAGCACCCCACCAAAACGGGCAACTTCAAAGTCATCCAGAAAGACCAGTGGCATAAATCGAACCTGTATGGCGACTTTGTGGACGCGGCAGGCAATGTCGTCGTGGCGAACATCGATGTCACGAAGGACAAGCCACCACCCGGCACCCGCTTCGACGGCTCGAAGATGCACCACTTCATGCGCTTCACGGGAGGAATTGGGATGCATGAAGGATTCCTTCCCGGCTACCCGGCCTCGCATGGCTGTGTGCGCATGCCAGGCCACATGGCGGCCACTTTTTACAACAACGTCAGTGTCGGCACACCGGTCACGGTGCGCCCCTGAGGCAAGCCCCTCCATTCTCCATCCATCCCAAGCCATGACCGACCTCCCGCTTGAAATCGGCCCCACGGATGTGAGCTACCTGATGGGACGCCCTGGAGAGCGCGCGTTCCGCTTGATCGACTGCCGGGAGCAGGACGAGTGGGCCATTTGTCATCTGCCGGGGGCGGTCTTGGTGCCCATGTCACGGATCGACGAACTGGCGCCGCTGGTCTTCACCAATCAACAAGAGCACCTCATCGTTTACTGCCATCATGGCATGCGCAGCCAGCGTGTGGCGCAGTGGCTTCGCCAAAACGGCTTCGTTAATACCCAGAGCATGCGCGGGGGCATCGACGTGTGGTCGGACCTCGTCGATCCGGAGATGCCCAGATACTGAACTTACCCCAAAGGCGTGGCCGGGCCGGGAAGCATGCGGTTGTAGTGGAGCTGCACACGTCCAAGGAACCACTGCCAGGTGGGCCCGGGGCGGCCGCGGTCCATGAGGAAGTGTGGGCAGTCCTTGTTCGGCACGCTAAGCCCCTTCCGCGGCCAGTGATAGTGCGCCTTCACATGGCTCAGCGGGATGTTGTAGGCCCGCATGAGGTAGGCCGCGAGGCGGGCGGTGCGGTCGATGGTGAGCGAGATGTCATTGCCACGGTGCTCGCACATCTCGATGCCGATGCTGTAATTGTTTCCCGGACCATTAAAGTCCGCGTGTTCCCCTTGCTCCCGGCAGGGCAGATGCTGGATGGCCACATCCTCCTGCACGGTGAAATGCCAGGTGAGGAAGCCGATGCGATTACCACCAGGACGTTTCGTGGCACGCAGAGCCCCGCGCTTCAGGGCGAGAGCGTGGTTGTAGGCATTGCCAGTGTAGTTCTGCGTGCTGTGGATAGTGATGAAGCGCACATCCATCGGGCGGTAGTAGCGGCGTCCAACAGTGCCCGCCGGGATGAGGTCCAGCTTCACGCGGGCCTCGGCGAGCAATTGATCCGGCGAGACCCGGCCGAGGGTACCGTCGTTGTAGCGCGACTCCCAGC
>JBJONJ010000235.1:0-4475 GCA_046051905.1 Verrucomicrobiota bacterium | reverse complement strand
CGAACAACTCCGCCGCCTTGCTGCTCACGTTGGCGAGCACGGGAGAGAGAGAAGCTGGTTGGATTGGGAAAAGCATGGCGCGTGGTGGTAGCCCAAAACGGGGGAAGCAAATTGTTCTAGCCAGCCCAAAAGGGTTGGGCAAGCCCTTTTGTGAAATTTTTCACAAAGTCCCCAAAAGGCCGGTTTTCAGGCTTCCGAAACATCTGACACCACGCTGACTACTTCTCTTTGGAAACCTTGGCGGCGGCACGGGCTTCCTCCTCTTCTTCGAGCTTCTTTTCCTGCTCATGGGCCTTGGCGAGCGCCCCGGCGAGGAGGCCCGTGGGCACCGCAACGAAGCCCAGGCCCATCGTCAACACCACGGAGGTGAACAACCGCCCGCCAATAGTGGTCGGATAGACATCGCCGTAGCCCACCGCGGTGAGGGTGACGATGGCCCACCAAAGGGAGTCCGGGATGGAGGCAAACTTGTCCGGCTGGGCCTCGCTCTCAAAATAATGGATCCCCACCGCCACGAGATAAAGAATGATCAGCGCGGCGCTGCCAAAGAGCACCAGCTCCTCCCTGGCGATCACGAAAGCATGGCGGTAGCGCCGCGCGGCCTTGCTGTAGCGGGTGAGCTTGAACAGGCGGAACAGCCGCATGAGGCAAGCGCCATCTCTGTCATTTCTACAATGAATTCGTCAGAAGCTCGTCCGCTTCGCGCTTCTCCGCGGGTAGAAGTCGGCTGGCTCAGGTTTCAGGCGCGGAAAAGTTCGGGCTTGTTGGCTCGTCTTGATGTGCATGAAGCGCCTCCTGCTCACCCTCTTTTCGATATTCGTCATTCATCATTCGACATTCGCTGCGCAGCAGCGCCCCAACATTCTCGTCATCCTCGTCGATGACATGGGATTCAGCGATCTGGGTTGCTACGGCAGCGAGATCCCGACACCGAATCTCGATGCGCTGGCAGCGGGCGGGGTGCGCTTCACGCAGTTTTACAATACCGCCCGATGCAGCACCACACGGGCGTCTTTGATGACCGGTTTGTATCCGCACCAGGCCGGGATGGGCTATCTCGATGGCCTGAAGCTGCCGGAGTCGAAAGGCACGTACGCGAAGTTGCATGACCGCTGCGTGACGATGGCGGAGGTACTCGGCGCGGCGGGCTACCACACCTCCATCGTTGGCAAATGGCATCTCGGGCAGCAAAACGGCACGCCGCCGTGGGAGCGCGGCTTTCAGCGCACGGCGACGACGCAGTTCGGCGAGCTCTATTTCCCCAAAGAACGCAGCAAAGACGCCTGCAAATGGGTTTACCTCGATGGACGCAAGGTCGCGGCCGATTCGCCGGAGGTCGGTGAAGGCGAGTGGTATTCCACCTTCATGTTTACCGACTGGGCGCTAAAATTCCTCGATGACGCCAAAGCGAGCGGGAAGCCCTTCTTCCAATACTTTGCCCATGGTGCGCCGCATTTCCCGCTGAAGGCTCCGCAGGACGTGATCGCGAAGTATCGTGGTAAATACAAGATCGGCTGGGACAAGCTTCGCGAGGCCCGGCACAAAAAACAGATCGAGCTCGGCATCGTCGATGCGAAATGGCCGCTCAGCCCGCGTCCGGCGGATGTGCCCGCGTGGGACTCGCTTAGCGAGGAGGACAAGGATCGCTACGATCACCTCATGGCCATCTACGCGGCCATGCTCGACTGCGTGGATCAAAGCGTCGGCCGCATGATCGCCGGGCTGAAGGAACGCGGCCTGTATGAGAACACGCTCATCTTTTTTATGAGCGACAACGGCGGCAACGCCGAGGGCGGCCCGCGCGGCATCACGCAGGGCGAGGTGCTCGGTGGCCCGGACAGCAATGTTTTCCTCGGCATGACCTGGGCCACGCTGAACAACACACCCTTCCGTCGGTATAAGCACTTCACGCACGAGGGCGGCATCAGCTCACCGCTCATCGCACATTGGCCGGCTGGGATGAAGACAGTGGGACAGGGAGACAATCCGATGGGGAGACTGGTGCATGTGCCGACGCACCTCATCGACATCATGGCGACCGCGTGTGATGTCAGCGGCGCGGCTTATCCATCTGAGTTCAAAGGTCATCGCATCATTCCGATGCAGGGCTTGAGTCTGCTGCCACTCCTTGTCCCCTCTTCTCCGAGTCTCCCTGTCTCCTTGTCCCCCCGTCTTCTGTTCTGGATGCACGAGGGCAACCGCGCCGTGCGCACCGGTCCGTGGAAGCTCGTGAAGAAGTTCAAAGGCCCGTGGGAGCTCTACAACATCGACGAAGACCGCACCGAGCAGCACGACATCATCACCAAATTCCCCGCCATGAGCCAGCACCTCATCCGCCAATGGGAAGACTGGGCCGCCACGACCTTCGTCGATGAATGGATCGGCGAAGTCCGCAACGACTGGGGCGAAGAACACCGCCGCGAAGGCGAGGCGAAGAAGAAGGGTGGCAAAGCTGGTCAAGCTGGCTCCAAATGAGTCATGCCGCCGCTGCCGCCATTCCGTTTGCGCAATCTACTTCAGGCACTAGGCTTGCCCCATGTCAGTCCCTCCGAATCAACGCTGGGTGTCAGCCCAGGAAGCGCTCGAGCAATGCCGCCGGAACAGGCTGCAGGACACCTCGCGCGGATCACAGCGTGGGCACAAGCTGCAAGTCGGGCGGCCTCTGCCGCAGACTTCGCCGCCCGTCTCGACGGCCGCCAAGTAGCTGCGGAGCTGTTTGAGCAGTTTCGGGCCAGCCCTGAGTTCGGACGTGACTTGAGCGAAAGGCTGGAGCCCTTCCTTGATGCTGATTCGTTAGGCGAACTCACGCTGATCGACGCCGGAGGAGAAGCGACAGTGTTTTTCGAGCCCGAACATCAAAGGGTGATCAAATTCTTCGCCCCGCCAAATGAGGGCCGATTTGGCTGGGTGCTCACACGGGAGCCAAACGGTCGCTGGGGCATCCGAGGCGGCTCGCTGGTGGAGGCTTTGCTGCGCTTTGGATGGTTCGAGGCTTGTTTCGTCTCCGGCTTGGAGTTCGATACGATCGGCTGTGCGAATGACTTTCTCACCCTCAGCCAGCCTTTCTATGTCGGTCGTCGTCCGAGCGAGGATGAGCTGGAGGATTGGATGACCTCGAACGGCTGGGAACCGTGGTCGCCACCCACCGATCAATCCACCGTGGCCTCCTGCACCTGGAGGCGGGATCAATTCGCCGCTACAGATGTGCTCACGAGAAATGCCATCCTGTGCGAGTCCGACGGCCGCATCCGCGCCATCGACTTCATCGTCACAAAGCTGTGAAGCAAACGCGTCGGCTCACTTCTCCAGCGACATCAGCTCGATCTTGCGAAACCAAACCGGCTGGCCCTCGGCTTGCAGCGCGATGTGGCCGTAGCTGAGCTTCACCTCGCCACCGGCGGCAGTGATGTCGCTCGCGGGAGCGATGGTGCAGGATGGATCGAGCACCGGGTGCTCGTAGCGCAGGACCTCTACGCCGTTGATGCGGTGGATGATCACGTCATGGCCGCGCACCTCCATTTCCGCCCGCACCCATTCCTCCGCGGGAAAGGTGGGCGAGCTCGATTTGGCGATGTGCTTCGTGAAAAGCTGCCCCTGCATCTCCACATGCGTGCCTGGCGTGCACAGATTGCCCGTCGGTCGCGGCCCTTTGCCCTCATCGGCGAGAAACTGCATCTCCAGGCTCGATGGGAAGCCCTGATCGAAGCGCATGCTCTGCGGCGGCTGCGCATGCAGCATCACGCCGCTGTTGAGGTTCACATACTTCGGCGCATCCGCCATCATCGTGCCGGTGAAGCGATACTCCATGCGCAGGATGTAATGCGAGTAGGCGAGGTTGGTGAAAATGTGGCCATACTGCTGGTCAAACTTCTCGTAGCCATCGTAGCTCACCTTCAGGATGCCGTCCTCGACCCGGAACGTGTTCGCAAAGTTCTGCCCCAGCGGCCGCTTCGCGATCTTGATCGTCCACCCGGTCAGATCCTTGCCATTGAAGAGCGGAATCCACTTCGGCTCCTCGGCAAAAGCGTTGGAGACGAAGAGAGCAAACAAGGCGGCGAGGGCAGATCGGATCATGCACGCACCTTGTCGTGTGACTTGCCAAATCCAACCGGAAGATGGCCGGGTGTTCGGCGTTTAGCAGCCCTCCATGAAATGCCTTCTGTTTCTGCTTTCGACATTCGTCCTTCTGCATTCGTCATTCGCTGCGCAGCAGCGGCCCAATATCGTCGTCATCCTCGTTGATGACATGGGCTTCGCGGATCTCGGCTGCTATGGCTCGGAGATTCCGACGCCGAACCTCGATGGGCTGGCGAAGGGTGGCGTGCGCTTCACGCAGTTCTACAACACCGGCCGATGCTGCCCCACGCGTGCATCGTTGCTCACCGGCTTGTATTCGCATCAGGCCGGCGTGGGCCACATGACGACGGACAACGGCGTGCCCGGCTATCGCGGCAAGCTCAATGACTCGTGCGTGA
>JBJONJ010000234.1:0-5519 GCA_046051905.1 Verrucomicrobiota bacterium | reverse complement strand
TACTGGACCATCGACCGGCCAAAGCTCGGCTTCACCACCTACTACGACTGGTGGCTGGAGCAGAACACGCAAGGCCGCCACATCTGGCCTGGCATGAACACCTCGAACATCGGCACCGATCGCGTCGCCGGTGAAATCCTCCGCCAGATGAGTGTGCTGCGTGAACGCGGCCTGAAAATGACCCCCGGGCACTTCCATTGGAACTTCGGTGCTTTGCACAAGAACACCGGCAAGATCGCCACCTACACGATGGAGCGTGCTTACACCACCCACGCCATCCCGCCGTCTTCGCCGTGGCTGAGCCAGACGCTGCTGCCTGCCCCGCTCGTCGGTAAAACTCAGCCGGAGGGGAAACTGCATGTCGAGTGGAAGCACGCCGACGAACGTTGGATGTCACAGACCCGCTGGTGGGTGCTCCAGGCCCAGATCGGCGGCCGCTGGGTGACGTGGAAATCCTTCTTCAAAGACCAGCTCAGCACCGAATGGCCAGCCGGAGCCACGGCGGTGGCGATTCGTGCCTGCGGCCTCGGCTGGGAGGCTGGTGAGGCGGGCCTCGCGGTGAAGTAGCATTCACCTGTCAGGCTTCCGCCGCCACGATCATGCGATCAAACTGCCGCTCCACCTCGCGAGTGGTCTCCGCATCCAGTTTAAAGCCCACCGGACCGCGCACGAGCGTGTTTTTGAAAATGCCCTGCCGTTTCAGCAAGTGCTTCTCCACCGCCAAAAAGCCATCGAGGCTCGTCTGCATCGAAACCAGCGCGGCAAGTGGCCCGTGGATGCGATCCGCCTTTTCCGTGTCACCGGCTTCCAGCGCCTTCCAAAGCGGAACCAAGCCGCGAATGAGATCCGCTCCCGGCATCGTGCCCACCACGCCACGCTTGAACGAATCCACCAGCGCAATCCCGCCCGTGCCCTCAAACACACGAGCGCGACCCTGCGTCGCATCGCGCAGCTCGCTCAACTTCGGCCCGATAGGACTGGCCTCCGGCTTGTATTGCACCCGCTCAGGTCCGAACTCGTCCAACAGCCGCGCCTGCATCGCGATTGGCATCGGCTTGCCCACATAACCGCTCGCATCCTGCACAATCACCGGGATGCGGATGGCCTGGATGATGCGCGTGTAATACGCCAACAGTTCGCTCTCGCCAATGCCGATGGACACCGGCGGAATCGCCATCACCGCATCGGCTCCAGTGCTTTCTGCATGCTTGGCGTAGCGTTCAGCCGTTTTGGATGACTCAGCACCGACGCTGATCACCACCACACCACGATCCTTGCCAAACCGGCACGCCGCCGCCGCCAGCGCCTCACGCTCCTCACTATCCAGTCGCAACGTCTCCGACACCATCGCCATCACGATCCCGTTCGACCCACAACCGTAAAGCCACGAAATCTCCTTCTCGAGCGTGTCGAGATCAAGAGTCTCATCTTCAAGCCAAGGCGTCTGAAAAACCGGCAGGACGCCGCGGAGGGAGTGTGGATTGGTCATAATTCAAAATTCACCAAAGCAGCTTTCCACCATCAATCACCAAAACACTGCCTGTCATGAAGCTGCTGGCCTCGCTAGCGAGATACAGCGCAAGCGGTCCGATCTCCTCCGGGCGGCCCCAGCGCCCCATCGGAATGCTGCTGGCGATTTCGCCCTCAAACTCGGGTTTTTCGCCGATCCAGCGACGGTTCGCATCCGTCAAAAAGGGGCCGGGCGCGATGGCGTTCACCGTGATGCCGTGTGCGGCCCAATCGGCGGCGACGGCCTTCGTGAACATGGCGAGCGCACCTTTCGAGGCCTCGTAGCTGCGGCCGCGCATCACCTTGCCGGGCCAAAAGGCGTTGATGGAGGCGATATTGATGATGCGGCCCCACTTTCGCGGGATCATCGCCCCGCCCAGGCGTTTGGTGAGGATGAAGGCCTGTGTGAGGTTAAGGTCGACGATCCGCCGCCAGTCCTCCAGCGCCAGATCCTCCGTTGGCGTGTTGATGCGGCGGCCACCGACGTTGTTGATGAGGATGTCGATGGGCGGATGATCCTTCAGCACGACATCACAAAATCGTTCCGCCTCCTCCGGCTTTGAAAGATCGGCCTGAAGCGTGGTGACCTGCCAGTTCTCTCTGCAAAGCTCTTCGCAAGCTTTTTGGAGGTTTTCTGCCTTCGAGCCGGTGATGATGACTTGCGCCCCCGCCTCTCCAAGAGCCCGCGCCATCTCCAAACCCAGCCCTCGCGAGCCACCGGTGATGAGGGCGCGTTTTCCTTTGAGTCGGAACTGGTCGAGAACAGCCATGATAAATCGAAAGCGGATGACGACGGTGATTTCTTGCCGAGCATCATCCGATCATGCCCGAACCTTTTGCCAGTTTCATGAGCCGCGCGCTGTTTGATCCGCAGCGCGGCTACTACACGCGGAACATCAAGACCGTGGGCGACCGTGGAGACTTCAGCACCTCGGCCACACTTTCCCCGGCCTTGGGAAAACGCATCGCGGCATGGCTGAAGGATGCGCGGCATGTGATCGAGATCGGCGCGGGCAACGGGCAGCTCATGGAGCAGGTGCAAAGGTCGCTCGGCTTGCTGAAGCGTTGGCGGATGCGGTTTCACATTGTGGAGACCTCGTCGGTGTTGCGTGAGCAGCAGCAGAAGCGCCTCAAAGGCGTGACGTGGCATGAGACGATCGAATCCGCGCTTGCCGCGACAGGCGGTGACACGTGGATTTATCACAACGAGCTTCTCGATGCCTTTCCGGCTACTTTGATCGAGTGGCGTGATGGCCGATGGCATGAAGTTTGGGTGCCGGAGGAGCTGCGGCCGCTCGAAATCGATCCGCAGCCGTTCTCCGTGTTGTGCTGCGACAGCTTCCAGGAAGGTCAGCGATGTGAAATCCATCCCAGCATCCGCGAATGGCTGCAAAGCGGCTTCAAAGGCTGGAAGCGCGGCCAGATGCTCACCATCGACTACGGCGATGAATTCCCCGTGTTGTATCACCGCAGGCCCGGCGGCACGTTACGAGGCTACTTGATGCATCAGCGGCTTTACTGGCCGGAGCTGCTTCAAAGCCCCGGTCGAATGGATTTGACCGCGGACATCAATTTCACCGATTACCGCGCCTGGTGTCGCGAACTCGGCTGGGTGGAGTTGAGCGATCAAACCCTCGCCGAATGGGCGGGCATCGGCGATCCCGAGGGCGCTGGTGGAGCTTTCAAGTGTGTGATTCACCAACCATCGAAGGTAAACTGATGTCGGGGTAAAATGATGAATCCCATCATTCTACCCCCTATCATTTTACCCTTCTCATGAATGCCTTGCTTCACCGCAGGCTGAGCTTGGCAATCTCCTCGGCGGTCAGCGCACGGCCAAACACCGCCACCTCATCCAGGCGGCCTTCCCAGTTGTCGGTGTTGTCGCTGCGGCCGCCGAGGAAGAGAGCGGGGATGTTCACGGCGGGTGCCATCGCTTCGAGGTCGAGGGCACCATTGAGATAGACGAGCACCTTCCCGCCCTTTCGCACGAGGGCGATGTGCTGCCAGGTCCAGCGTGGCAGCTCCGTTTTGCCGGCGAACTGAGCCTCACCAGCCTGGAAGACGAGCTTGCCGGTGTTTCCGCTCTTGCCGCCGATGCCGAGGTGCTCGCCAAAGGCGCTGACGCCGTGGTTGTGATCGCGGGAGTAAAACCAGCCGCAGAAGTCTCGGGCGTCATTCGGCATGCCGTTCCAGATCCACAGCGAGAGCGTGTAATCCTCGCCGAGGCCGCTGAGATCGGAGCACAAACGACCGCCGACGAAGTGCGGCGCACGCTGCCCGGCGGGCGGGCCATCGAGGTAGTAGGCCACACCGCCTTCGTAGGTGGCGTGGCGCTGGTGCTTCGTGACATCGGCGGCCACGGGGCCGGTGAATTCATTCAAGCGCCAGAACGAACGCGGACCGAGATCCGCCGCGGCCTTCGCGGCAGCCGTGGCGGGCAGCACCCAGGCTTTGCGCGGGGCCTTGCTCACGGTTTCGAGCAATCCGATGGCGGCCTGCGTGATCTTTGGCTCCGCCATGACCTCGAGACCGGCGGAGCGTGCGGCCCAGGTGTTGTAACCGCCCCAGGCGTGCATCTCCGGCGGCGGGATGTAGCCATCGCCGCCGTTCGCCAGCTCGATGACCATGGTATGCGGCAGCGGGCTGGCGGCTTTGATCTTCAGACCGGTGATCGCATAGGTTTCGTTCGGCGTGGTGGCGATGCCGATGGAGCCAATGCGCAGGGCCTGCACGACGATCTCCGTCTGCTGGCGCTCGTGAAGGATGATCTGCTCGCGAGCATAGACCTCCGTCGGTGTCTTCGCCAAACGATCACCCATCTCGGCGACGATGCGCTGGGCCCATTCGAGGCGTTGTTTGTCCGGCACGCGGTATTTCAACGTCATGCGCCGCTCCGCCATGGCCACATCGACATCGCGGCGATACTCGATTTGGGCGTAGGCCTTCATCGCGATGTCGAGCAGGCCCTGCGTGTACTCGTCAATGGTGGGCTTCGGGCGGTCTTTCTCCGGCACTTTGTAATCGACGCGGTAGATGTCGCCGCTGCAACCGTGGGACATGATGCCGACCATGCCGCCCTGCGGGTCGATGCGTTGTTTGAGGCCCTCCGAGAAGAGGCCGAAGTAGTCGGCGCTGATGTCCTTGTCGCCAAAGTAGTGCATGGAGAAGTTCGCCAGCACGGCGAGCGGCTTCCCGCCGGCGCTTTGAATGGAGATGAGCGAGAGATCAGGGTCCTCGGGGCCGGATTCGCCCGTCACATCATCCCACACACGGCCGGCGTGCATGTTCGCCCGCACCGTCATGTTGCCAAAGGGGTCCTCCGTCACGCGGTCGGGCCGTTTGATCCACTGACGCAGCGCGGTGAAGGCCGCCGCGTCCTGCTTCGCAAAACCGATGCGGGCCGGTTTGAGCGCCTGTTGCGCCGCCGCGATGGCCTCGACGAGTTTCTCCTTCAAAAAGGGCACATAAGCCGGATCCGCCTCGGTGCCGAGACAGCCCATCGAAGCCGGTGCCGTGTGCGAATGCGTGGCCGAGATGAGCATGTGATCGGCGGCGATGCCGGTTTTGGCCGCGGCGGCCTTCTTCGCCTCATCGAGCAGTTCCCGCCCCATCATGCAGCTATCCACCACCACGATGGCTAACGACTCCTTCCCATCCGTGGCGACGATGGCGCGAGCATTCACCCTCGTGTGGATCTTGTCGAGGTAGCGACTCAGCATCCCGCCATTCACCAGCACCGGCAGCTTCGGCGGCGTGATGTCAATCACCGCCGCCCCGGCCTGGAACTCCGCGTGCAGCGGTTGAAGAGCGAGAAGAGCAAGCAGCGGGAGAAGTCGGCGGATCATGGTCCGCAGAATACGGGGGCTGGGGCTGGGCTTTCCATTCAGTCAGGGCTTTTTGTCAGACAGTTACAGACTGAAGTCTGATTCCTGTTATGCACTATTTGCTCGGCAACTTTTCCTCAGTGACCACCTTCCCGAGTTCGAACGCCTGCAAATCCTCCGCAT
>JBJONJ010000233.1:0-2700 GCA_046051905.1 Verrucomicrobiota bacterium | reverse complement strand
GCAGCGACCGACTGGCGTTGGATGACGTGAGCTTTGAGCTGCGGCAGGGCGAGATCCTGGGCCTGCTGGGTCACAATGGCGCGGGCAAGAGCACCGTGCTCGGCATCACGCTCGGCATGGTGCGGCCAGATGCCGGAGAGGTGCGCATCTGCGGCCACTCCGTGCAGGAGCAGCGGGCGCGGGCGCTGGGTCATGTCGGAGCCATTTATGAGGCCGCGCATTTTTATGATTACCTGACCGGCTGGCAAAACCTGCGCGTGCTCTGCTCCCTCTCCGGCTGGTGGGATGAGGAGGAAGCCCGGCGCGTGCTGAAGCTGGTGAATCTCGGCGAGCGTGCGAATCACAAAACCAAGACCTACAGCCATGGCATGAGGCAGCGCCTCGCCCTCGCGCAGGCTTTGCTGCCACTGCCGAAGTGCCTGCTGCTGGACGAGCCCACGGACGGTCTCGATCCTGAAGGCATCCGTGAGTTCCGCGAGTTTGTGCTGAAGCTGCGCTCTGACTTTGGCATGACCATCCTGCTGAATTCCCATCTTTTGGGCGAGGTGGAGCAGATGTGTGACCGCTGTGTCATCCTCAAACAAGGCCGCAAGATGTATGAAGGCCCCGTGCCATCTCAGGAAAAGCGCCAGGGGGCCTTTCAGCTCCAGACGCGTGATCTGGCGAAGGCTCGTGAGGTCATCAGCCGCGCGGCAGCGGTGTGGAATGATGACACGCATATCGTGCAGTTGCCCGCGCACGCGCTCGGTCATGAGCTGCTGAAGCAACTGGTGGACGCCGGCGTGCGTGTCGATGCCTGGCAGCCGCATAAACCCACCCTGGAAGAATTTTACCTCGACCTCACCGGCGCATGATTCTCTTTTTCCGCCAATGGCAGGGTGAACTGCTGAAGCTCTTTGCCCGCCGCCGCACCTACATCGGGTTCGCCGCCTTCTTAGCCCTGGAGATCGTGCTCTTCATCGTCTTCCGCCTGCAAGGCGTGGAGCGCATCTTTGAGCGCATGATCTCACGCCAGGGGCAGGCCTTTGAGCACTACTACTCGGCGCTCACGCTTTCCCAGATCATCCTCGGTTTCTCCGTGGTGCTGCTCGGGGCCATCTACCTGGCGCTCGTGGCTGGTGACATCGTGGCCAAGGAGGGTGAAGATGGTCACTATCGACTCCTTCTCGTGCGGCCCATCAGCCGAGTGCGCCTGCTTTTCATCAAATACCTCACGACCGTCGGCTACACCATCGCGCTCATCCAGTTCATCACCTGGTCGGCCTTTTTGCTCAGCGTCGCCATCAAAGGCTGGGGCGGCGGTTTTTTTGTCATGGTACCGGACATCGGCCTCATCGCCTTTTACGACTGGCTGCCGGGCCTGCAACGCTTCGCCCTCGCCTCCGCCTTTCTGGCGCTAAGCATGACCACCATCAGCAGCATCGCTTTCTTTCTCTCCTGCTTTCCCATCAAGCCCGCGGCTGCCACCATCGGTGCTCTTTCCTACATCCTCATCGACCGCATCCTGCGTGAGACGGGTTTCATGGAAAACTACGATCACCTGCTGATCACCAAACACATCGTTAGTTGGGCGCGATTTCTGGCGGAGGATATCCCATGGCCCATCATCGTGCGCGACTACACCGCCCTCATGGCCATCAACGCCACCCTTTTCATCCTCGGTGCCGCTGTCTTTGAAGCTCGCGATTTAAAATCATGACCCTGATCGAAACCGTCTCAGAACTCCGTGCCTGGCGTCGCAGCGCTGGCAAAGTCATCTTTGTGCCCACCATGGGGGCCCTGCATGAAGGCCACGCCACCCTTGTGAAAGAGGCCCGCCAGATGGCCGGAAGCAGCGCCCAGGTCGCCGCCAGCATCTTCGTGAACCCGCTCCAATTCGGGCCTAACGAAGACTTTGATCGTTACCCGCGTACATTGGAGGCTGATCTCGCCCTCTGTGAGGCCAGTGGGGCCGATATGGTTTTCGCGCCAGCCGTGCGGGAGGTCTATCAGGCAGACCGCAGCATCAAGATCCTGGAAACCAGCCTCTCGAACGTGCTCTGCGGAGCCAGTCGCCCCGGTCACTTTGACGGCGTCTGCACTGTGGTGGCGAAGCTCTTCAATCTGGTCCAGCCGGATGAATCCGTGTTTGGTAAAAAAGACTATCAACAGCTCGCGATCATCCGTCGGCTCGTGCGCGATCTCGACATCCCGGTCATCATCCACGGCATCGAAACTGTGCGTGAAGTTGACGGCCTCGCCATGAGCTCGCGCAACCGTTACCTCACTCCCGAAGAACGCGCTCAGGCCCCGGCGCTGCGGGCGGCCCTCGTCACCGCTCGGGATGCCTGGCACAGTGGCGTGACCTGTGGAGATAGCCTGCTAGCACTCATCCATGACCATCTCGCCACACACGCGAAGCTGGGCCGTGAGGACTACGTCGCCCTCGTCGATCAGCAGACTCTGGAATCTCTCGCGCAGGCTCAGCCACGCAGTCTCATCGCGCTCGCTGTCCACTTTGGTAAAGCCCGCCTCATTGATAACATCGAGCTGGAGTAAATCAGTCCACAAACAGGAACTCATTCGAGTTCAGCAAAGCGAGGCAGTAGTCGGCCAAGGCACCTTGGAAGTTGCTGGCGAGCTTGGTTTGCTGCTCGATGAAGGCGACCCCTGTAGCGATTTCAGCCTCGTTGGCAGTGCGGGAAAGGCAGAGGCGGCTGG
>JBJONJ010000232.1:0-6195 GCA_046051905.1 Verrucomicrobiota bacterium | reverse complement strand
TGGTCGGGGAGCTCGGTTACCCAACCGCAGCCTCTTCGCGGGCAGTCTTGAAGCGGCAGGTGCCCTCTCGTGCCAGCTCCTCGCAGTGCGCTTCGATGCGCATGCTTTTGAGTTGCGGTTTAAATCCGAGGCGGCGGGAGATGCAGTCGTGCAGCAGCGCGATGTGCTCGTCCTCGAACTCCACCACGCGGTCGCAGTCGAGGCAGATGAGGTGATTATGCTGCGGCTTTTCGAGGAAATTTGGGTCGTAGTAGGTCTGGTCGCGGCCCAGATCGACCTCACGGAGCACGCCGCACGCCTGCATGAGGGTGATCGTGCGGTACACCGTGGCCCGGGAGACCGTGCGGTCGATTTTACGCACCTTATCGAGCAGTTCCTCGGCATTGAAATGATCGTCCGTGGCAAACGCGGCTTCAATGATGACATCGCGCTGCTTGGTGCGCCTCTGCCCCTGCTGGGCGAGATAGGCATCGAGGCGCTTTTTGACTTCTTCGATCATGCAAGGTCCCGGTTTAAGGCACTTGAAGGAGGGGCGCAAGATGGTTTCCGGACGTTTTCAGGCCTACGAGTGCTGAGGCCGGGTTACTCCTGCTTCAGCAACGGCGTCTCACAGGAGCAGCCTGTGCTGGCTGCCGGCTGTTTTCTTTCGGAGATGACTTGGCGAATCCGCTGTCCGGCGGAAAATGCCCGCCACCATGCGCGAGACCATCAAAGACCTCCTCCACGCCTCCGAGCCACGCAGCGGCATCCTCGCCCGCGGCTGGGTGCGCACGAAGCGCGACTCGAAAGTCTGCTCCTTCCTCGAAATCACCGACGGCTCCTGCTTCAAAGGCCTCCAAGTCGTCGTCGATGCCACGCTGCCGACCGCGGACCTCCTCCCTCGGATCCTTACCGGTGCCTCCGTCGAGATCACGGGTGATTTGATTGCCTCGCCCGCCGCCGGCCAGAAGTGGGAAGTGCAGGCTAAAGAAGTGAAACTCCTCGGCGAGGCCGATGCGACGTATCCGCTGCAAAAGAAAGGCCACACGCCCGAGTTCCTTCGCACCATCGCGCATCTGCGCCCGCGCACGAATCTCTTCGGTAGCGTCTTCCGCGTGCGCAGCAAGATGGCCTTCGCCGTGCATCGCTTCTTCCAGGAGCGCGGTTTCTTCTACGTCCACACGCCCATCATCACCAGCAGCGACTGCGAAGGCGCGGGCGAAATGTTCCAGGTCACCACGCTGAAGCCCAACACGCCGACGAAGCCCGAGCACGACTTCTTTGGCCGCCCCACCTACCTCACCGTCAGCGGCCAGCTTCAAGGCGAGGCCTTCGCCTGCGCCCTCGGCAACATCTACACCTTCGGCCCCACCTTCCGCGCCGAAAATAGCAACACCAGCCGCCACGCCGCCGAGTTCTGGATGATCGAGCCCGAGATGGCCTTTTACGATCTCTTCGACGACATGACGCTCGCCGAAGAGCAGGTGCGCTACCTCGTCCAGGCCATGTTCGACGAGTGCCCGGACGAATTGGAGTTCTTCAACAAATTCATCGACAAGGAACTCATCGCCCGCCTCCAGCAAACCCTCGCCAAACCCTTCGAGCGCATCAGCTACACCGACGCCGTTGAGATCCTGCTCAAATCCGGCCGCAGCTTCGAAAATCCCGTCGTCTGGGGCGAAGGCCTGCAAACCGAGCACGAGCGCTTTTTGGCAGAAGAGCATGTCAAAGGCCCGGTGACCATCTTCAACTACCCGAAAGGCATCAAACCCTTCTACATGCGCCAAAACGACGACGGCAAGACCGCCGCCGCCATGGATTTGCTCGTTCCAGGCATCGGCGAAATCGTCGGCGGCAGCCAGCGTGAGGAGCGGCTCGATGTCCTCGAAGGCCTCATGGCCGCCCAGGGCCTCGAACCCGAAAATTACGCCTGGTATGCCGACCTCCGCCGCTACGGCAGCGTGCCCCACGCCGGCTACGGCCTCGGCTTCGAGCGTCTCCTCATGTTCGTCACCGGCGTGCCGAATATCCGCGATGTCATCCCGTTTGCGCGGACGCCGGGGCATGCGGCGTATTGAGTGCCTTGCGTGGCTTTGTTACGCTGAAGGCAGCAACAGCATCGCTTTCGTGCCCTTGCTGGACTCGCCGGGCATGAGATCAATGCTTCCGCCATGGAGGGTGGCGGCTTCTTTGACGAAGCAGAGGCCCAGCCCGGTGCTCTTCTTGCCGGTGTCAGGACGCGGCAGGGAGTAAAAACGCTCAAACACCCGCTCGCGGGCATAGTCGGGCACGCCGGGGCCTTCATCTTCGATCTCGATCACACGGCGCTGCTCGAAGCCATACGCTTTGACCGTCAGTCGCCCGCCTGCGGGCGAGAAGTCTAGGGCGTTTTGCAGCAGGTTGCTCACCGCCAGTTCGATCAGCCACGCATCGCCCTCCGCGACGAGGCTTTCATCGAGTTGGTGCTCAAAATGGATTTGCCGGGCCTGCGCCAGCACGGCCAGATGATCCCAGGCGCGGAGAATGACCTCGGACAGTTTCACCGGCTCACGCTTCAGCAGCGTCTTCTGTTTCTCCAGTGCTGCGAGGTGCAGCAGTCGTTCCAACAAGTCACGGAGTCTTCCTGCCTCAGCGCGAATGTTGCCGAGGAACCGCGTGCGCTTGTCGTCCGGCACCTGGCCATCCTGAAGGATCTCACTGGCTCCAAGAATGGCCGCCACGGGGCTTTTCAGTTCATGCGTGAGACTCTGCACATAGCTCTCCACATACTCACGCCCTTCCAGCGCATCGCGCATGTCCTCAAGTGCTGTCGCCAGAGTCTTCATCTGATGCCCCGGCATCTGCGGTGGAGATGAGCGTTCACCCCGGCTGACGGCCAGAGCATGCTGCGTGAGGTCTTCGAGCGGCTTCGTGGCCCATTTCGCGGCCAAGAAGATGCCGGCGAGCATCAGCAACACGGTCGAGATGACCGACCACTTCAGCCAACGCTCCGTCTCCCATACAAAGGCCAGCACGCCACGCTGCGGCTTGGCCACGCTCACCATGCCAATGGTTTTTCCCTCCACACGAATCGGAGCGCCCACGAACATGACAATGGACAGCGGGTCATACGAGTTCGTCCGGCTGCTTCGGGCACCGTATTCGCCGTTCAAGGTGAGCACCACATCACGACGGTTGGAGATCGCGCCAGGCTGCTCGATGCCCGCAGAATCAAACAACACGCGGCGCTCGGCGTCCGTCACATACACGTGCATGTCCACCTGCGTCTTCGTGCGGTTGTAGATCTGCGCATTCAGCTCCCTCGCCTGGGCAAAGCGGATGGCAGTCTCCACCATCGTGGGGTCCAGCACGCCGTTCTTCGACTGTGTCGCGAGGATTTCAGCGAGAATGTTTGCCGCATCCACCATCGGCTCCTCCGTTGCCTCCATGTATTGTCGTTCCACCCGCCGGATAAGCTGCGAAAATAACACGAACAACCCCACGCTTGCCACCAAGGCAAAACCAAGCAAAAAGCGCGCAGTGAGGCTCATGGGGAGAAGGGGGTCACCGGCAGCCGTTCTTGAGATCCTGCATCGCACGGCCCAAACCAGCCGCCACATCCGAGGCGCAGATGCCATCACGTCCGGCGATTTCCGCGGCTCGGCCGCACAGCCAGGCACCGAGTCCTGCCGCATGATGCAAAGACACCCCGCGGGCCGCCAGGGCGGCGCACACACCCGTCAAGACATCTCCCATCCCGCCGCTGGCCATGCCTGGATGGCCGGTGGAATTGAAAAGCGTCACTTCGCCGGCGGTGGCTATGACCGTGCGGGCTCCTTTGAGAAGCAAGGTGCGCTTCGGGACTGCCTTCACCAGCATCTCCGTCACCGTGCGGCGGTCCATGCCGTGCCAGCCAGGGTAATGGGCGAGCAGGCGTTCCAGTTCACCTGGATGCGGCGTGAGCAGGCGCGGCAGGCCGTTCATCTCATCCATCACCTCCGGGTTATGGGAAAGCATGGTCAGCGCATCCGCATCCACCACCACCGGCGTTTTGGCTTCACGCAGAACGTCCAGCACCTCGTCCTCGTCATCAAAACCAAGGCCGGGACCAATGGCCAGCGCATCCGCCTTTATCTCCAGCACCTCGCGATAATCATCCACGCACTTCACCATCACCTCCGGCGGCAACCGCGCGGCCAGCACATCGTAAACATCTTCCTTCACCAGCAGCGTCGTCAAACCCGCGCCGGCACGCAACGCCCCACGACAAGCCAGCTCAGCAGCTCCCAGAAAGCCGCGGGATCCCGCCAGGACCACCACGCGCCCCGCGCTGCCTTTGTGCATGTCGTTTGACCGGTGTGGCAGCCAGCCACGTAGGCGGCGGGACGTCATCACCGTCGCAGATGCATCTCCGTGAACCTGCTCCAGCTCACACAACGGCACGAGGGCGATTCTCCCCACGTTCCGATCCGCTCCGTCCTCGATGAGCACGTCTTTGATTTGAGCCACACAAGCAGTCACATCGGCTTCCACCGAATGCTTGGACCCTAGCCCGCTCGGGAGGTCCATCGCGATGATGCGAGCGTGGCGTTGCTCACGAAGTTCATTCATCTCGTCTGCCAGCGCGGCGAGATCGGGCTTCATTTCTCCCTTGAATCCGATGCCCAGCAGTCCATCGAGCAACACCAGTGGTGCCACGGGAAACTCACGCGCCCTCGCATCCTCGATCACCTCCACCCACTCGCCGAAATGGCTGCGCGGAAGCTCCTTCATCTCCGCCGCCGGCACACAAAGCCGTCCAAAAACCCGCCAGCCATCCTTTCGCAGTTCACGCGCGGCCACCAGCGCATCGCCGGCATTGTTTCCCTTGCCTAAATAGAGAACAAGCGATCCCACGACCGGCTCGAACTGTCTCACCACCTCCGCGATTCCTCGCCCCGCCTCCTCCATCAAAGCCGCGGCTGAAACACCTCGCGCGAACGCGGCTTCCTCACCCTCCTGCATCTGTCGGCTGGTCACGATCATGGTGGGGCGAGGGTAGGGGGCAGGGGAGCAGGTTTCAAGCTTCAGCTGCCTTGAACTGCTCCAGCGCCTCCGCGAGCTCATCGACTGAATGGTTCTCCTTCACTTTCGCGATGGCCTGCTGGACGAGCTCGTCGCAGCGTTCATTGAGGTCATTGCCAGCATGCCCTTTGACCCAGTGCCAGCGCACCTTGTGGCGGGCATTGGCGGTATCGAGCTGCTGCCAGAGGTCGGCGTTTTTGACCGGCTTCTTGGCCGCCGTGCGCCAGCCATTGCGTTTCCAACCGGCCAGCCATTGAGTGATGCCGTTGCGCACATACTCAGAGTCCGTGTGGAAGTCGATGTCACAAGCTTCCTTGAGCAGGTTGAGTGACTCGATGGCGGCCATGAGCTCCATGCGGTTGTTCGTCGTGGCGGCGATGCCACCGGTGATCTCGCGCACATGCTTGCCATACTGCAACACGGCCGCCCAGGCTCCAGGGCCTGGATTGCCATGGCACCCGCCGTCGCTGTAGATCGTCACCTTTTTCATTCCGCGCCCTCCGCCCAGGATTTCACACGACGATCGAGCCAGAACGGCACCAGAGGCACCAACGAAGCCATCAAGAGCATGGCGGCACGCCCGAGCGGCCACGCGGCCTTTTGCATCGCAAGCCAAAGCGTGACACAGAAGACCACAAACAGCGCGCCGTGGATCGATCCCGTGATTTTCACCGCCAACGGCATCTGCCAGAGATACTTCAGCGGCATGGCGATGCCGAGCAAAACGAGGTAAGACACCGCCTCGGCGAGGGCGGTCCAGCGAAAGGCGTTCACAGCTTGTTGGCGCGTCATGGAGCCATTCCGTAAACACCAAGCCATGCGGAGCTTCAAGGGGGATTGCCATCCCAGAAGCCAGCAATCCATTTTCGCCACGATTTTTCAGTTTCCAAAAGGGTGAACGCCCGTTTCAATCGGCCCACATTGCCCGAGCCGCTTCCATCTGTCGATTCACGCCGTTATGACTGCCCGCAGTGCGGAGCGCCGGTGCCGTTCAAGTCTTCGATCGCGATTTTTGCCGTGTGCGGCTACTGTCGCTCATCCGTGGTGCGGAAGGACTTCCATGTGGAGTCCTTCGGCACGATGGCGGAGCTGCCGCCGGACCTTTCGCCGCTGCAGATCGGGATGCAGGGACATTACGCGGGACGTGGCTTCACGCTCATCGGCCGGCTGCGC
>JBJONJ010000231.1:0-6216 GCA_046051905.1 Verrucomicrobiota bacterium | reverse complement strand
TCTCGAGCGAACGAATGACCGCCTCGCGGATAGGCCACGGGGTCGGTTTGTCAGGCTCGCCGACGCCGAGGGAGATGACATCGGTGCGGCCGATGACGAGTTCAAAGAAGTCGCGGATGCCGGAGCGCGGCAAATCACGAATCTGCGTACAGAGCTTGCTTTCGTAATCCATGGTTGGTGGGTCCTCGGCAAAAATTTACGCGCTCACAGGGAGCCGCACTTCTTCATCACCCGGATTCACGAGGAAACCGCCTTCTTTATACGCCTTCAGTTGGAAACGCGTGGCGGTGCTGAGCACGCCACCGAGTGTCGAAAGCTTCTCGGCGACAAAATTCGCCACATCGAGCAGGTCTTTGCCCTCGACGATCACGGCGAGGTCGTAGCCACCGCTCATGAGGAAGCACTCACGCACCTGGTCGAACTTCGCGATGCGCTTCGCCAACCGGTCAAAGCCGCCATCGCGCTCCGGCGTGATGCGCACCTCGATGAGCGCCGTGACACCGCGGTGCCCGGCCTTCAGGCGGTCCACGACGGCGGAATAGCCCAGGATCGTTCCATCCGCCTCGGCAGCGGCGATGCGGGCAGCGACTTCGGATTCAGAGATGCCGAGGAGACGAGCCAGCTCCGCAGGCGAGCGCCGGGAGTTGTTGTGGAGGAGTTCGATCAGTGGGTCCATAGGATAGGGGCACCGAGAATAGCAGGCGCAGGCGTTTTGAACAGGAGGAAGTGCATCCCCCGCCCCGCCGGAAGACTCGCGCTTCACAAGCCGTTGATGCCATGCTTTATCTCCGCCGTGAACTCCGCCTTCCTCCACCGCCGCACGCTGCTGAACCGCTTTGGCCTCGGGCTCGGCGGCTTAGCGCTGAATGAGATGCTGGCAAAGGAGGCAGGTGCCGCCCCCGTGGCGGTGGATCGCGGGGTGCTGGGTGGGACACACCATTTCGCGAGGGCGAAGCGGATCATTTACCTCTTCATGTCCGGCGGGCCTTCGCATCTCGACCTTTTTGATTACAAGCCGCTGTTGAACAAGCGCCACGGCGAGCAGCTCCCGGACTCGGTGCGCGGCGGGCAGCGGCTGACGGGGATGTCAGGCAACCAGTCGTCGATTCCGATGGTGGGTTCGCCGTTCAAGTTCACGCAGCACGGGCAGGCGGGCGGATGGTTCAGCGAGCTGCTGCCGCACACGGCAGGCATCGCGGACGAGATGTGCGTGGTGCGGTCGATGTTCACGGAGAGCATCAATCATGGCCCCGGGGTCACGTTTTTTCAGACCGGATCGCAAATCGCCGGTCGTCCGAGCATGGGCGCATGGCTGAGCTATGGCCTCGGCGCGGAGAATGCGAATCTACCGTCGTTTGTGGTGCTGATCACGAAGGGCAAGGGCGGCCAGCCGCTCGGGGCGCATCTGTGGGGCAGCGGTTTTTTACCGACCAAGCATCAAGGCGTGCTGTTCCGCGCAGCGAAAGACCCGGTGCTGTATCTCGGCAATCCTGATGGTGTGGATGACAAGAGCCGTCGGCTGATGCTGGACCGGTTGAAGGAGTTGCATGAGCATCAATTGGCAGGCACGCCGGATGCGGAGATCTCAAACCGCATCGACCACTATGAGATGGCCTATCGCATGCAGAGCAGCATTCCGGAGGCGACGGACCTTTCCGATGAGCCGCCGCATGTTCTGGATAGTTATGGGCCGGATGTGAGGACGCCGGGGACCTTTGCCGCAAACTGCCTGCAAGCCAGGCGCATGGCGGAGCGCGGTGTGCGCTTTATCCAGCTCTACCATCAGGACTGGGATCATCATGGCGGTTTGCCGGGAGCTTTGCCGAAGCTTTGCAAGGAGACGGATCAGGCCTCCGCGGCGCTGGTGAAGGATTTGAAGCAACGCGGTCTGCTGGATGACACGCTGGTGGTGTGGGGCGGCGAGTTTGGACGCACGAACTACTGCCAAGGGAAGATCAGCGCGAACTTCGGCCGCGATCATCATCCGCGTTGTTTCAGTGCGTGGATGGCCGGTGGTGGGATCAAAGCAGGGAGTGTTTACGGCGAGACGGATGAGTTTGGCTACAACGTGGCCTCGAACGGCCTACACATTCACGATTTCCACGCGACGCTGATGCACCTGCTGGGCATTGATCACGAGCGTCTGACCTACAAGTTCCAAGGCCGTCGCTACCGGCTCACGGACGTGCATGGGCACGTGGTGAAGGGCGTGCTTGGTTGAACCAAAGGGATAGGTGATGAGGGATGAGAGATTGAAACAGGCAGGACCGCATCCCTTTCCCCTGATGCCTTATCTCCCTGCCTCAAACCTCCAACTGGATGCCGAGTTCGATGACCTGCCGCGGCGGGAGGTCGAAGTAGCCGGTGGCGGGGCGTGACAGACGGGAGAGCAAGACGAAAAGGTTCTTCCTCCAGCGGGCCATCTTGCCAGGGCCATTGGTGAGGAGCACCTCGCGGCTTTGATAGAAGGTGATGCCGGCCCGTTTGACCTTGCCCTTGGTCTCCAGGGCCTGGCAGAGGTCTTCGAAGACGTTTGGCGACTCAGAGAAGCCGTAGTGGAGCACGATACGAAAGAACTCGTCGTGGTATTCCTCGACCTGAAAGCGCTCCTCGGCAGCCACATGGGGTTTTTCTTCGAAACGAACAGTCAGCAGCACGACCTGATGATGGAGGGCCTTGTTGTGCTTCAAATGGTGCAAAAGAGCGAGCGGGAGACCATCGGCGGCAGCAGACATAAAGACAGCGGTGCCAGGCACGCGAATGATCCGGTCCTTTTTGATCTCATCGACCAAGTAACTGACCGGCAGGCGGCCACGTTGCATGGCCTGGAAAAGCACACGGCGGCCGTCCATCCAGGTCTTCATGATCGTCCACATGCCAAGGCCAATCAGGAGAGGGAACCAGGCTCCATCGAAGAACTTCAACAGGCCTCCGGAGACATAGCCGAGCTCAAAGACAAGGAAGATAACGGTGGGCAGCGCGGCTTTCCAAAGCGGCCACTTCCACACATGGCAGGCGACGAGAAAGAAAAGGATGCTGGTGAAGGTCATGTCGAGCGCCACCGAAAGACCGTAGGCCGCGGCGAGGTTCGTGGACGATTTGAAATTAAAGACCAGCGCCAGGCAGGCGAGCATGAGCATGTAGTTCACCTGCGGCATGTAGATCTGGCCGCGGACGTCCGGGTTTGTGTGAATGATCTTCAGGCGCGGCAGATAGCCGAGCTGCACGGCCTGCTGGGTGAGGGAGTATACCCCGGTGATCATGGCCTGCGAGGCGATGATGGTGGCAGCGGTGGCGAGGAGGATGACGGGGATGAGCGCCGGCTTTGGCACCAGGCTGAAGAAGTGGTGATAATCGGGCTTCAGCGAGGCCTCGACATCCGAGAGCACGAGAGCCCCCTGTCCAAGGTAGTTCAGCATGAGGGCAGGGAGGACGATGATGAACCAGCTTTTTACCAGCGGAGGACGCCCGAAGTGCCCGATGTCTGCATACATGGCCTCGCAGCCGGTGACGGCGAGCAGCACGAGGCCCATGATGACAAAACTCTCATGGCCGTGGTGAAGGAGAAAGTTGACCCCATGATGAGGAAGCAAGGCGGCAAAGACGCCAGGGTGCGCTCCAATATTGATGATGCCCAGAACGGCCAGCGTGAGAAACCAGAGCACCATGATGGGGCCAAAGGCGACACCGATACGTGCCGTGCCATTCTTTTGAACAAGGAAAAGACCGAAGATGATCGCGGCAGCGATGGGGACGACATAATTCGCCAGACCGGTGCCGAGTTGCGCATCCAGCAAGGCAAGGCCTTCGACGGCCGAAAGCACCGAGATCGCCGGAGTGATCATGCCGTCGCCATAGAGCAGGCAGGCACCAAAGATGCCACTGAGCACGACGCCAGCGGTAGTCTGCGGTTTGAAGGACCATTTCGCCGAGCGAAAGAGCGTGAGCAGGGCAAACATGCCGCCTTCCCCCTGGTTCGTGGCACGGGTGATAAAGCCCAGATACTTGAAACAAACCATGACGATCAGGGACCAAAACATCAGGGAGAGCGGCCCCAGAACATCCAAAGGCACACCAGGGTGAGGTTTCGCGTGGTTGAGGCTCTCACGGAGGGCATAAAGCGGGCTGGTGCCGATGTCCCCAAAAACAACACCCAGGGCCACGAGGGCGAGGGTCCAATTGGAAGCGTGCTTGTGATCTGACATGTGGAATCTCCGGGGAAACTCCCGAAGCCCTGCTTTAATCAGGGACGAAAGCGGTTAGCGAGCGGGCAGGCCTCCGCAAGAGAGGAGTTTGAGTCGCCCCTTGAACAAAAAAGCGGCATCCGGTTCCCGGATGCCGCTTTGGTTTGACTCGCTTTGACTGAGTTTGACTGCCCCAGTTTTAGACCGTCTGGCGGCGACGGCGCATCATGAGACCGAGAAGGCCGAGGAGGAGCAGGATGGCGCGGGAAGGCTCAGGAACGACGACGATAATGCCGTGGCTAGTGAAGGCGGTGGTGTCCCAACCAAGTCCCAGACTGGAGAGATCGGGGAGGACGAGACCGGTGCCCACATTGAAGCCGGTAAAGGTTCCGACCGTCGTCCAGTCGATGAGGTTAAAGATATGACCGATCTGCGGCGAACCTCCCGAGATGTAGCTCTGGTCGTTCACAGTAAAGGTGGCGTTGGCCATGCTGAAACTTCCTGTGACGTTGATGAGGTCGTAGGACGCGCCAGCGCCGATACCCGTGTTGTAGGTGTTGAGGTTGGTGAGGCCGATCGCGGCCTCAATACCGGTGTAAGTGCCACCGGCAAGAGCGGCGACCACCGCAGATTTATCGGAAACGCCCAAGCTGTTGCCTGTGGTGATACCAAGTGAGGCGGAAGCAGAGTTTTGGATGGTGAGACCGCCTCCCAAGTTGATCGTGCCAATCGACGAACCTGAAAGGTCTCCCGGAGCAATCGTGCCGCCGCTAGCAATGGTAGCCGCGGCAGAAACGGTGCCAGTGCCGGCCAGAGTGCCTGTGGAGTTCACTGTGGTGGCACCAGCGCCCGTGGTTCCAACGCCAGCCACACCCACCTGGAGAACGCCAGCATTGACGGTGGTGGCACCGGTGTAGGTATTGGTGGCGTTGAGTGCCATCGTGCCATCCCCGGCCTTAATAACAGCACCGGCTGTTCCGCTGATTGGAGCGGTGACGAGAAGCTCGGTGGTGGTGTTGGTGCTGTTGTTGATGGTGAAGGTCCGCGCAGCAGTCATCGCGATGCCGCTTCCGGTAGTTCCTGCGGAGATGGTAGCGGTACCGGGATTGCTGGTGGCGTCATAGACCACATTGCCGCCGAGGGTGAGGACACCCGTAGCTGCCGCACCTGTGGTCACATTGGCGGTAGCATTGGCTGCACCACCGAGGGTGAGAGCTGCCGTGGCATTGGACAGGGTGAGCGTGCGGTCATTGAGGTTCAGCGTGGCCGTATCACTCGCCGTGGAGGCGGCGACAGTGACCGATGAGCCGCTGTTGATCGCATTGTTGACTCCCAACTTTAGTGTGCCGTTAGTGACTGTGGTCGCGCCTGTGTAGGTGTTAACCACCTGCATGACCCAAGTTCCATCGCCAGCCTTGGTGATGGCGGTAGCACCTGTACCATTGTTGGCAAAGGTAAGGTTCATTACGTTATCTCCCACGTTGGAGCCCGTCAAAGTCACGGTGCGCGCGGTATTAGTGCCGCTTAACACCGGGGCGCCACCACCGCCCAGACTGAGGATGCCCGTGCCCGAGGCATCAATCGTGGCACCACTGGTGCCAACGGTGAAGCTGCGGTTGGAGGTGTCGCCAGCGCCAACGTAGCGAAGCGTGGCTCCGTTGATGACGAGGTTGGCGGCAGAGTTGCTTGAGTCACCGATGCTGCTGGCCAGCAAGCCATCAGCCAGCTTTGTCACGGCAAGGACACCGGCATTGATAGTGGTGGTGCCGTTGTAGCTGCTCGTCGAACTGGTCAGACCCCAAACGCCGGTGCCGTTTTTCACCACGTTGGTGGTGCCGGTGCCGTTGTCAGCAATAAGGCCTGCCAGCGTGTTTGGAGTCGTGCTGGTGCCGCCTGTACCAGTAATTGTCAGGGTCGTATTCCCATTGCCAGTCGCCGTTGTAATGGTGCCAGTGCCAGTAAAATTAACAACTGCTCCGCCCGTGCCGGAAGCATCCAGAATTCCGTTGGTGGTTACCTGGAAAAGCCGGTT
>JBJONJ010000230.1:0-12646 GCA_046051905.1 Verrucomicrobiota bacterium | reverse complement strand
GTGGCCGATGCGCCGCTCGACGACACGAAGACATTCGATCTCATCAAACGCGGCGAAACGGTCGCCGTGTTCCAGATGGAATCCGGCGGCATGGTCAACACCTGCAAACAGCTCGGGCCAGACACCATCGAGGAAATCATCGCTATTCTCGCCCTGTATCGTCCGGGGCCGATGCAGTTCATTCCCGACTACATCAAACGCAAAAAGGGCGAGGAGAAGGTCGAGTATCCACATCCGCTGCTCGAAAAGATCGCCAAGGAGACCTACGGCATCCTGGTTTATCAGGAGCAGGTCATGCAGGCCGCGAACGTGCTCGCGGGCTTCTCCCTCGGCGGCGCTGACATGCTCCGCCGCGCGATGGGTAAAAAAGACGCCGCCGAGATGGCCCGCCAGCGACTCATCTTCGTCGAAGGCTGCCTCAAAACGAACGGCATCGCTGAAAAGCAGGCCAACGCCGTCTTCGACTTGCTCGAAAAGTTCGCGCAATACGGCTTCAACAAATCCCACTCCGCTGCCTACGGGATCGTCACGTATCGCACGGCTTATCTGAAGGCCAATTTCCCCGTCGAGTTCATGGCGGGCGTACTCAGCTACGAAATCAGCAATCCCGACAAGATCGCCAATTTCGTCTCCGAGTGCTTCGAGATGGGCATCCGGGTGCTGCCACCGGACATCAACAAGTCGGCTTTGAAGTTTGCGCCCGAGTTCGTCGCGAATCCCGATGCTGATCCCGCCACGCAGAATCCTTTCGTGCCGAACTCGATTCGCTACGGCCTCTCCGCCATCAAAAACGTCGGCGAAGGGGCGATGGAGGCTGCGATTGAGGAAAGAGCAAAAAACGGACCTTTCACCAGCCTCGAAGATTTCGCCGCGCGGATGGACAACCGGGCGGTGAACAAAAAACTCATGGAAGCGCTCGTGAAGGCTGGCGCCTTCGACTTCACTGGCGAGCTGCGAGCCGTCATGTTTGGCAAATTGGAGCAGGTGCTTGCCTCCGCCGCGTCGATGCAGAAGGACAAAAAGGCCGGCCAGGGCGGCCTGTTTGATGATTTCGACCTCGGGAAGCCCAAGAAGAAGAAAAGCGAAGCCGAGACACCTTCCATCGTGTGGACCACGGATGAGGTTTTGGCCTTCGAGAAGGAGCTGTTGGGCTTCTACGTCAGCGGCCATCCGCTCGATAGCTACCGCGGCCACTTCGACAGCGTGAAGCTCACCAAGATCGCCGCCATCGAAGAGATCGACACGAAGGAAAAAGCCTGCACCATCACCATCGCCGGCATCTTGAGCCAGCTCGAGGTCCGCTACTCCAAGAAGGACAACCGGCCCTTCGCCACCTTCAAGGTGGAAGACTTCACCGGCGTGCAGGAGATGATGTGCTGGAGCGACGACTACGAGAAAATCAAAGAGGTGCTCGCCAATGGCGCCGTCATGGCCTTCCGCGTCCGCGTCAGCAAGGATCAAAAGACCGATGGCAACCGCTGCACCTGCAACGACGCCAAGCCGCTCAAGCCCAAGGCCGCCAAACCCCGCAACGCCGGCGATCCCGATCCTTCGTTACCACCTCCACCGAAGCCCCCTGCCCCGCCCAAGCCCATCGTCCTGCGCCTCAACACCCGCCAGCACGACGAAACCGACCTCGAGCGCATCCACGAAGTCCTCACCCAGCACCCCGGCGACCTCCCCGTCTTCCTCGAAATCTCCCAAAACGGCCACAAAGCCCGGCTGGAGGTGGACACAAGCCTGCGGGTGACTCCAAGCGCCGACCTGCGACGTGCGCTGACGATCTGGATGAGTTGAGGCGCGAAGCGTCCTGGAGTGCGCCAGTCCTCTGGCGCTTTTCGCAGGCGTTTCGGCTGTCGAAAGCGGCGGAGGACCGCCGCACTCCAAAACGCTGACGCGTTCAAGATCACTCCAACGGCACCGCGACCTTCTCACCGAGAAACCTCGGCTGCGTATGAAGCACCGTGACATCGAGCACCGCCTTCACACAGGCCAGCTTCTCACGCAGGAAGGTTTTCAGCGACAACGCCACGGGCACATCTTTCGCATTCAAGCCCCACGCCTCGATGCCGGATGCCCGAGCCAGATACACCGCCCGCTCGTTGTGAAACCGCTGCGACACCACAATGAAGCGCGACTGCCCAAAGACCTCCTTCGCCCGCACCATCGAGTCCAGCGTGCGGAAGCCAGCGAAGTCGCAGACGATTCTCCGCTCCGGCACTCCGAACTCGATCAGCACTCGCTTCATCTCCGTGGGCTCATCGTAGTTCTTGGAGCCGTTGTCACCGCTCACGATCAATGCCTTCACCTTCCCTGCCTTGAACAAGCGTGCCGCCGCCTCCAGTCGCGGCCGGAAAAACAGATTCACCCGGCCGTCCGCCAGCCTCGGTGCTGTGCCGAGCACCACGGCCACCGGCGCTTCCGGCAGAGCTTCCACTGCATCGAGGCACTTCCCAGCCGCCACATGCTTGATCCACCCCTCACTCATCGGGATAGCAAGGGCGAGCAGGACGGCGGCCGACACCAAAACTCCCAGCCAGCGTATTCGGATGATGAATCTCATGCGTTCAGGAAGAACCATTCCTCACCCGTAGCAAACCAACAGCGTGTGAAATCCGGGTGAACCAACGCCAAAGAAAAACGCCCGTTCCACCGAACGGGCGTCGATCAAAAAATCAGCGTCAGGTCGCTCGATCAGGCGTCGAGGCCGAAGGCGGTGTGGACGACGCGGGCGGCGTTCTCCACTTCGCTCTCTTCGACGATGACGGCGGTCTTGATCTCGCTGGTGGAGATCATCTGGATGTTGATCTTCGCGTCAGCGAGAGCCTTGAACATCTTCGCGGCCACGCCGCTGTGGCTGCGCATGCCGATGCCCACGACGCTGACCTTGGCGATGCCGCTCTGCGTGCGCAGGGTGGTCTTCTCACCGAGGCTCGGGAGCACGGCTTTGAGTGCAGCCTCTGCCTTTGGCAGGTCGGCGGCACCGAGGGTGAAGGAGATGTCCGTGATGCCCTCGTGGCTGACGTTCTGCACGATCATGTCGATGGTGATGTTCGCCTGGGAAATGGCACCAAAGATCGCGGCGCTGATGCCGGGGCGGTCGGCGACGTCGTCGATGGTGACCTTGGCCTGATTGCGCTCGAGGGACACGCCGCGGACGACGACGGACTCCATGCCGGGGGTTTCTTCTTTCACGATGGTTCCTGGGTTGTTGTTCATGCTGTTGCGCACTTCAAAGCGCACACCAAATTTGTTCGCGAACTCGACGCTGCGGCTCTGCATCACCTTCGAGCCGGAGGAGGCCATCTCGAGCATCTCCTCGTAGCTGATCTCCTCGATCTTCTTCGCGGTCTTCACGACTCGCGGGTCGCAGGTGTACACGCCGTCCACGTCGGTGTAGATCTGGCAAAGGTCAGCCTTGATCGCGGCGGCCATGGCGATGGCGGTCAAATCGCTGCCGCCACGGCCGAGCGTGGTGATTTCGCCGTTCGCAGTCTCGCCCTGAAAGCCGGCGAGCATGACGATGTTGCCTTCATCGACCATCTGCTTCACCGCGTCGGGTGTGATGTTCACGATGCGTGCCTTCGTGTGCACGCGGTCGGTGGAGATGCCTGCTTGAGCGCCGGTGAGGGACACCGCCTTGCCGCCGAGGGCATTGATGGCCATCGCGGTGAGGGCGATGGTGGTCTGCTCGCCCGTGGCGAGGAGCACGTCCATCTCACGCTCGACGGGTTCACGCTCGGGGGAGACCTCCTTCGCCAGCTTGATAAGGCTGTCGGTCACTCCGGACATGGCCGAGACGACGGCGACGACCTGGTTGCCTGCACGTTGCGTCTCCAAAATGCGGCGGGCGCAGTTGCGGATGCGTTCTGGGTTGCCGACGGAGGTGCCGCCGTATTTCTGCACGATGAGGGCCATGCTGGGTGGGGAGAAAGGGCGGAGAAAATGGCACGTCGCCCCCGTTGCGCAAGCCCGGAAATGCCCCGCTTTACAGCCCTTCGATGAAGCTCAGCAGGTCCGCCATGTCCTCGACGGTCATGCCGGTCTCCAGGCCTTCCGGCATGAGGCTCTGGCCGCTGGAGCTGCTGCCTTTGATGTCGGCCCGCTGGATGGTTCTTTCGGCACCGCCGGGCATTTTGAGGGTCATGCTGCTGGCGTTGTCGTTGCTGATCACCCCGGCGAGGGTCTGGCCGTCCTTCGTGCTCACCGTGTAGGCGATGTATTGCGAGGCGACCTCCTTGTGCGGCATCAAAATGGCCTCCAGCAGCGCCTCGCGGCCCTTCGTCTTCACGGTGATGAGGTCCGGCCCCACAACGAAACCATTCGCGCCGGCCTTGTGGCAGATCATGCAGCGGCCCATGAACTGCGTCTGGCCCTTCACCGCATCGCCTTTCGCGGCAACGGCCGGTTTGAACTTCGCCGCCATCTCCTCGCGTGACGGTGGAATGACCGACGCGAGCGCCGTTTTCGCCGCCGCAGCCACTTTTGGGGACTTGTGCTTGAGGAGCGCCTGCACCTGCGCCGCCGAGAATGCCTCCGGCTTCACCACCTTCGCCTCCAACAACGCCACCGCCCGGTCATCCCGAGCCAAAAGTGCCTCCAAGGCCGCACTTTGAGCCTTCGGGCCATAATGCGTCCAATTCCCAATCAAAGCAGTCGTGACAACCGCCGAGCCATTCTGCGCCAAAACGCGAATCGCAGCGGTTTGAACCGCGTCGCGCTGCTTTTCGCCCAAACAGGCGATCAAGGCATCGAGTGACTCTTTGGACGAACTCACGCCGAGGAGTTCGATGGCGTCGAGGCGAGCGGATTCGGGGGTATGAGCACTGGCAGCCGTTTGCGCGGCCTTGGCGAGAATGGCGGCCAGTTTTCCATCTTTGTCGGCCTTGCTGAGGTTGGAGCCTGAGCGACGCAAACCATCGCCGAGGGCCTTCACCCAGCTTGCTTTGACCGGTTCCTGAGTCACCACTGCGATCAATGAAGCCGTGTCTTTGGCTTCAGCCGCGGAGAGCATGATGAGCGGCTCGGCGAAGGCTGGCTCCAGCTTGCTCAGATCACTGCGAAGCTGCTCAAACAATCCGCTTCCCGCACCGCCTAGCACGGCGGCGCTCATCCACTTCCCGCTCACGCTTTCACGAGCCATCTTGGCAAGCCACGCATCGCGTAAAGCACTCTTCGGCGTGGCTAGGGCGGCTTGGAAACGCACTCGCGGCGACGCATCGGCCGCCAGCGAGGCTAACGTGGCGTCATCCAGTTTGGAAACACGACGCAGCGCCGCCTCACGCACCTGTGCATCGGCATCCTTTGCAGCGGTGATGACGTTCACGGAGCTCAAAGATCCGAACGTCTCCAAAGCATTCATGGCATGCAACTTCGCCAGCGCATTTTCTCCGGTGAGCACCTTCTCCAGCAGCGGCACGACGGTTTTGTCCTGACGCTCGAAGAGCAAACGCTGCGCGGTGTCGCGGTGCCAGCCATTGGGATGACTGAGGGTCTTCACGAGGTCTTCGGTGCTCGCGTTGGCGAGATTGACCTTCTGGCCGATGCGCTCGGCACCTTGGTCCGGCACGATGCGATAGATGCGCCCACGATCATTCCCGTTGTTCAGATCAATGTGCTTCTTGATCTCGTCCGGGATGCTCCAGGGATGCTCGATAACCTCGCGATACATGTCGCAGATGTGCAGGCAGCCGTCGGGGGCGTTGGCGAAGTTCACAACGCGCACCCAGGTGTCTTTCGACGCGGCGAATTCGAAGCCATGCTCGTCAGCGGGGCGTTCGCCAACCAATGAGATGCCGTCGGGGCTGGGTTTGATGATCTTGCGATGCACGAGCTGGCCACCGGCGTCGCCGGTGAAGCTGTTGTTCACAAAGTCGGGGCCGTAGGCATCGCCGCGGTAGATCGTCGTGCCAGTGGCACCAGTGAAGTAACCGCTGACGCGTCCACCGCCCTCGACCGCGCCTTTGACCACGCCAGCGATGCGCCAGCGCGTGCGAATGATGCGCCAGGGCTCGTCCGGGCTCAGACGGAAGACCTCCGCGGCACCGCCATCGACCGCGATGCTCTGCCTCGCAGGCGGCATCTGGTAGTAGGGATTACGGTTCGCGTATTGGTCGTCGTAAACCCAGTATTGAAGGTGGTCGCTGTTCGAGCAGCCGAACTTGCGGCCGTAGTTGTCGAAGCTCATGCCGTATTGCGCCCCGCCGCCTTCGAGGCCGAATTCGAGCGTGCGTGGATCAAACCAGAAGTCTTTGCCGCCCAGCTCGATGCCTTTCAAATCGCTACGCTTGGGCGAGGTGATGACGCCACGATTGCCACCACCGGCGAGGACGTGCACGCGATTGTCCTGCCCCCACTGGAAGCTGTTCATGAGGCCCTGCACGTTGAGAATTTTCAGCCCGGTGCCGAAGCCGGTGAAGACTTTCTCACGCACCTCAGCCTTGCCGTCGTCGTCCTTGTCCTCAAAGCGCCAGATGTCCGGCGTGGCGCCGACAAAGAGGCCGCCATTCGCCCAAATGAGCCCGGTTGGCCACGGCAGGTCGTCGGCGAAGACCTGACTGGTCTCGTAGTAGCCATCGCCGTCCTTATCTTGAAGCATCGAAATGCGGCCGAGGTGCGGCGTCACGTCCCGCATCTCGCTGTAGTCGATCATTTCGCAGACGAACATGCGCCCGCGCTCGTCGAAGCAGATCGCAATCGGATCACGCACCTGCGGCTCATGCGCGGCGAGTTGGAGCTTGAAGCCCTTTTTCACCTGCCAGGTGCCGATGGCTTCCTTCGGCTCCACCGCGGGATAACGAGGTAAATCCTTGCCGGGATCGACGGCAACAGCGTTTTTGGTTTCGCCGTAGGCCTTGGCGTAGGTGGTCTTCGTTTGAATGCCGTCCTTCTGAGCAAAGAGCGAAGGGCATAGGGCGAAGAGGAAGAGAGCGAACCGTTTCATGCGCGGAAGATACGGGATGCACCTCGAAGCGTGAAGCGCGGAAAGTGCCCGGTGGTGGTATTCTGGTGATGGCGGCGTTTTCATCCTGTTCAGCGCATCCCGGTTCTGCTACCCATGCCACCGCATGAAGCTCAAGCTCGACCTCGAAGATTTCCGCGTGCCGGATGGCAAGCCCTTCCGCATCAAGAAGGCCAAAACCAAGGTGCGGGATGTGTATCAAGATGATGCGCATTATGAATCGCTCATCGCGGATTTCCGCGTGGAGATCGACGACCTCCAGCAAAAGATGTATGCGCAGAACCACCAGGGGCTGCTGCTCATATTCCAGGCCATGGATGCCGCGGGCAAGGACAGCACCATCAAGCATGTGATGAGCGGCGTGAACACACAGGGCGTGGAATGCCATGCCTTCAAACGGCCGACGGATGCCGAACTGGACCACGACTTCCTCTGGCGCACCACCCGCGTCATGCCGCCGCGTGGCCGCATCGGCATTTTCAACCGCAGCTACTACGAAGAAGTGCTCGTCTGCCGCATTCACCCCGAGATCGTGACGAAGATCCAGCGCCTGCCGGACAAGACCACCAGCAATCTCAAAACGCTCTTCGCGGACCGTTTGAAGGACATCCGCAATTTCGAGGCCTACAGTCACCGCAACGGCATCCGCATCGTGAAGTTCTTCCTGCATGTCTCGAAGGAAGAGCAAAAGAAGCGCTTCCTGGCCCGCATCGACACGCCGAGCAAAAATTGGAAGTTCGAGGAGGCCGACGTGCGGGAAAGGGCGCACTGGAAGGACTACATGGAGGCCTACGAGGACGCCATCCGCGTCACCGGCACGGAGGATTGTCCTTGGTATGTCGTCCCGGCCGATGACAAGAAAAACATGCGCCTCATCGTCAGCGCCGCCATTCTGTATGAAATGCAGCGCATGAAGCTCGCCTGGCCCAAGCTGCCCGCCGACAAGCTGGGCGGCCTCGCCCGCTGCAAGAAGCTGCTGCTGGCGGAAAAGTAGGCCCCTGCGGGTTGTCATTTGGCCGCCAAAAGCTACTCTGGCGGCCCCCAATGCCCCGCGTCCACATCAAAACCTACGGCTGCCAGATGAACGAACGCGACACCGAGCAGGTGTCGCAGATGTTCGTCGAACGCGGCTACACCATGACGGCGACCGACACGGACGCCGATGTCGTTTTGATCAACACCTGCTCCGTTCGCGATCAGGCCGAGCAGAAGGCGATGGGCAAGATGGGCATGGTGCGCCGCCGACGCATCCCACTCGTCACCGGCTTCATGGGTTGCATGGCGCAGAGCCGTGGCAGCGAACTGGTGGACAAGGCGAAGGTCGATCTCGTCGTCGGCACACAGAAATACCACCGTGTCGTCGAATATGTGGATGAGATCATCCGCGCCAAAGAGGCGAAGCAGATGGACGAAGAGCGCTTCTCCATCGTCGATGTCGAGGAGGAGGAGCAGTCGCAAAACACCATCCGCGACCACACTTTAAAGGAAAAGCAGGCCAGCGCCTTCGTGAGCATCATGCAGGGCTGCAACATGAAGTGTACCTTCTGCATCGTCCCTTACACCCGCGGCGGCGAGCGTGGCCGGCCCATCGCCGACATCGTGGAGGAGGTGCGACGCCTCGCGGATCGTGGCGTGAAGGAAGTCACCCTGCTCGGCCAAATCGTGAATCTCTATGGCAGGCACGAATTCCCCGCCGTGGATGGCAAAAGCCCCTTCGTGCAGCTTTTGGAGGCCGTGCATGCGGTGCCCGGCATCCAGCGCATCCGCTTCACCAGCCCGCATCCCATCGGGTATAAAAAAGACCTCATCGAGGCCTTCACCTACCTGCCCAAGCTCGCCGAGCACGTCCACCTGCCCGTGCAAAGCGGCAGCGATGCCATCTTGAAGCGCATGCACCGGCCCTACACCGCCACAAAGTTCACCGAACTCGTCCAGCGCATCCGCGCCGCCCGTCCCGACATCGCTGTGACCACGGATGTCATCGTCGGCTTCCCCGGCGAGACCGAGGAGAACTACCTGGAGACCCGCAAGCTCTTCGAAGACATCCGTTTCGATAACGCCTTCGTCTTCCGCTACTCCAAACGCCGCGGCACCCCCGCAGCCGAGATGGAAGACGCCCTCCAAGTGCCCGAGAAGGTCAAAGAGGAGCGCAACCAAGACCTCCTCGCCCTCGTCAATAGCATCGCCCTGCCGATGTATGACAAACTCGTCGGCCAAAACGTCGAAATCCTCTGCGAAGGCCCCAGCAAGACCAATTCCGAACGCCTCACCGGCCGCACCGGCAGCAACCGCATCGTCGTCTTCGACGGCAACCCGCAGCGCCACACCGGCGAGATCTTCAAGGTGCGCATCACCGAGGCGGGACACTTCACGCTGTTTGGGGATGCGGTGGTGGCGGAGTAATGTCCAACGACTAAGGTGTGGCACGGATCGAAGCGGAGCCGCCACCGTCGCCATGTTCAGCCGTCATTCGATGGGCTGCGTATTCGCGAAGTGGTGTGTAGCACACGAAACTTGTCAGTCCCAAAGCCACTTCCTCCCGCCGTCCCGCAAGGGCAGCAACGGCATCTTGTAGGTGGCCGCTCCTCCTCATAATCAAAAGCTCGAGACCGTAACCAGCCACACTTGGAGACTTGTGCTGAAGTAGCTCAAGAATCTGGTCGTCCTTCACTTCCGCGTCGTCCGCCAACCTTCGATAGATCTCACACTCGGGAAGAATCCGAGCTGAAGGTCCAACCGGTCCTATGTAGATGGTATCGGAAAGGCTCCAGAGGTGAATTGCCTCTGCTATGGAAACTCGTCTGCCATCCCGCAAGGCACGTTTCATCCGCACACGAACGATAAAGCGCCTAATGAGTTTCATTTCTGGCAGAACAATTCAGATGGGAAACACTATCGTCGCTATGCGAGTGCCTTCATAGGCGACAAAGGTGTTGGAAATGTTCGGGGCGGCTCGCATCATTGTTGTTTTAGCCTTGAATTCCGGAATAGGGCAACAAAAGCGTCCGATAACATGCGGCATTGAGTTGAGGGTGACTCTGCTTCGGTCACACGAGTGTCCATCTCCCTGCAGACACTCGCGCGCGAGCACGCGGCGTCGTTTTGCAGCCTTGTCATCTCCTTGACCAAAACCGGTGAGGCTCCTACTCTCCGTCCATGAGCCAAATCGCTGTTCAACTTCCCGCAGAGCTCGATGCGTTTGTCGAGTCATCGATCGCGTCGGGTGACTACGCCGGACCGAACGAGCTCGTCACGCAGGCGCTCTACGCCTACCGTGACCGCGTCGAACTGGACCGCATCAAGCTGCAGCGGCTCCGCCGCGACATCCAGACTGGCATCGACCAACTCGAACGCGGTGAGTTTGTGACCGATTTCGACGTGGAGCAGTTTCTCGCCGAACGACGGACAAAGCATCCGAGAACCGCCGCAGCCGCGTGAAACCCGTCATTCGCCGCACGCTGCAAAGCCTGGCTGATCTCGATGAGATCTGGGCTTACATCGCCCGCGACAGCGAATTCCAAGCGGATCGCTGGATCCGAAAAAATCGAGGAGCGGATTCAGCATCTGGCCCTGCACAATGGAGCAGGCCATCCGCGCCCCGAACTCGCGCCGGCGCTGCGCTGCTCCAACCTGAAGGATCACGTTGTTTTTTACCGGCCGCTCGGCACGACGGGAATCGAAGTCGTACGCGTGCTGCACTCTTCCCGCGACATTCAGGCAGACTTTTTCTAGATGCCCATCACCCTCCAGCCCCTCACCCGCGAGCACGCGGCGTCGTTTTGCAGCCTCGTCACTGCTTTGGCGGAGTTTGAGAAGCTGACGCCGCCGGATGCGGCGGCGCACGGGCGGTTGGTGGAGGATGCCTTGAGTGAAAGGCCGCGCATCGAGGTGTGGCTGGCGTTTGTGGACGGTGCGGCGACGCCGTGCGGCTACCTGATCCTGGTGGAGACGTATTCGAGCTTCCTCGCGCTGCCGACGCTCTACATCGAGGATGTGTTTGTGCTGCCCGAGCAGCGCGGTGCCGGCGTGGGCGGGGCTTTGCTGAAAAAAGCGGCGAGCCTGGCCTATGAGCGTGGCTGCGGCCGGATGGAGTGGACAGCACTCGATTGGAATGTGAACGCCCAACGCGTGTATGAGCAACGACTCGGCGCGAAGCGCATGACCGAGTGGTTTCTCTACCGCATGACGCTGGAGGACCTAGCGCGATATCTGGAGGGTTCCTGAGGCCTGCCGCCTCAAGGCCCGTCGAAGCGCAGCGGGTCGTCTGCGGAGGCCTGGAGGCCTTTTTGATGCTCGCGGCCCTCGGCGCGGCGTTTGCGAGCCTCGGCGAAGAATTCCTTCAAGATCAGGACGCAGTCGTCTTGAAGCACGCCTTGGGTGATTTCGCAGCGATGGTTCAAATTGGGGGCCTGGACGAGGTTCCAGTAGCCGCCGGCGCCACCGCCTTTCGGATCGGGGCAGCCAAAGATGATCCGGCGGATGCGGCAATGCACGATGGCTCCGGCGCACATCGGGCAGGGTTCCTTCGTGACATAGAGATCGCAATCCGTGAGCCGCCAGTCGCCGATGGCGCTCTGCGCCTGGGTGAGGGCGAGCATCTCGGAGTGGGCGGTGGCATCCTTGAGCGTCTCGACCTGGTTCCAGGCCCTAGCGATGACTCTTCCATCATGCACGATGACGGCTCCGATGGGCACCTCGTACTGTTTGGCCGCCTTGCGCGCCTGGCGCAGGGCCTCGCGCATGTAATGGGCGTCGTCGGGGATCAAGATGTCAGGCTCCAAGCTCAAGATGCGGTTTTGTAACCGTGCTTCGTGAAACTTGAAACTTGAAACTTGGAACCCCGGCCCTTTATGAGGTCCGCATGACACACGAGACAAACCTGATCCTCCCCTCCCTGCTGGCGGCTGATTGGTCCAAAGTATCCGCCGAGGTGAAGCGGGCCGAGGACGCCGGAGCGCAGTGGCTGCATCTCGATGTGATGGACGGCAGCTTCGTGGACAACATTTCCTTTGGCCCGCAGATGGTGCAGGTGGTGCGCAAGTGCACGAGCATGTACCTCGACGTGCATTTGATGATCCACCGCGCGGATCACTACCTGGAGCGCTTCATCAAGGCGGGTGCGAACAACATCACCATCCATGTGGAGGCAGACTACGAGACCTCGGCGGCGGAAACGTTGAAGCGCATCCGTGCCGCCGGTCTGCACGCTGGAATTGCGCTGCACCCCAGCACACCGTTTGAGGCCGCGCTGCCGTTCGTGAATGATATCGACCTTCTTTTGATGATGACGGTGGTGCCCGGCTTCGGCGGCCAGCCCTTCATGGAGAAGGAAACGATGCCGAAACTGGCCGCGGCGCGTGATTATCGTGACCAGCATGGCCTGAAATTCCATCTGGAAGTCGATGGCGGCATCTACACGAACACTGCGCCGATTGCCCGGCAGCACGGCGCGAACCTGTTTGTGTGCGGCACCTCGTCCTTCGGCCCGCCGGACATGGGCCAGGCGCTGCGCGATCTGGCCGCGGCAGTGGCCTGAGGCCAAAAAAGAAGCGGAAGACACCGGGTCTTCCGCTTCGTGAGTGCTTCGCGATGAACTGAAGGTCTTATTCGAGCGGCGGCTCGATCATGACTGGCTTCTTCTTCTGCTGGGGCTGGCGGCGCTCCTCGTGGTGCTCCTCCTCATGG
>JBJONJ010000229.1:0-3572 GCA_046051905.1 Verrucomicrobiota bacterium | reverse complement strand
CACCGTGCAGTGCTCCGCGTCCTTCAACATCAGCCCCCAGCGCGTGCGCGAGCCATGCTGCGCATCGTAATCGCGATGGCTGAAGCCCGTGAAGGCCAGCCCGTCGATGATCACATGCTTCGCGCCCGTGAGCAGCAGTCCATTCGCATTCGTGACCGACGCCCCCATCGCATGACACTCCGGCGGCAGCGAATCGGACGTGTGAACATACAGCAGGCCGCGCTCCTCATCGTGAAAGCAGCTCATCAACGAAATCTCCACCTCCGCCGCGCTCATCTTCGGTTCCAGCGTGCGAAGCGTGCTGCGCTCAAACACCGACTCCGCCTTTTGCTTCATTTCAGTCACAAAAACATGCCGCAGCCCCGGCGCAGGCTTGAACCCGCTCAAATCCACATCCCCACGCAACACCACACTCCCCGCCCGCCACGCCCGAATCGTGATCGGCGCGTCCGCCGTGCCCGCGAGCGTCGTCGCGACATGCTCGTGATATTCGCCGGGCATGATCGTCAGCGTGTCACCAGCCTTCAATGCCGCCACACCCTCGCCGATCGTCTTGAAGCCAGCAGGCCCCACCGTGAGCTCGGCGGCGGAGACGAAAACGGGGAGCAGGCAAAGGCCAAATCGAAACATGCGCACATTACGCAGCTAGCGGCTGCGTTTTGATCGGGGGAATGGCCCGCCTGCGCCTACTTCTTCGGCTTGCCCTTCTTGCCTTTGCCCTTCGTTTCACCGGAGCCGCTCATCACTCGCGGATCAGGCGCTGGCTTCTCGCGCGGACCTGGCTCGGCGATGCCGCCGCGCACGGCGAAGACGAGCAGGCGCTCGGTTTTGTCGGCGTAGGTGACGAGGCCGGTGGTGAAATCGACATACCAGGCACGCTCGGGGCGGTTGCTCTGCGTGGTGGAGGACCAGTAGGCGTCGGCTTTCGCTTGGGGGAAGAGTTTCGAGTCGAGCGAAGGCTGCGCGAGGCGGTCATCGCTCAGCGAGCGGAGTTCTTTGATGTTGGGGAGCCGCCAGCCGTTTTGTCCGGCGAGCCACAGGCTGTCGCAATGCTTCAGCGCCTCGTCCCAGGTCATGCCTTCGGCGGGACCGATCTTTTGCCACATCAAACCGGTGCGCGAGTCCGTGAGTGTGCCGTTGCCATGATCGGTAAGACTTGGACCTGTGCCGAGCTTCGACACACCGCGCACGCAACGCACATGCACAGGCCGATCTCCGCCTGCGCTGGTGGTTTCAGTCTTTGCGTGAGCACCGATGCCGCCGCCGGTGTTCACGAGCCAGACCTTCGAGCCATCGTCCGCACGAGGCGAGTCCGTCCACCAGTAGCGAGCCTCGGTGGCCGTGAAAAAGGCCGTGTCCATCGCGGGGCCGTGCTTCGCGTGGTTCATGATGCTGAAAAGCTCCATGCTGCCGGGCAGCCGCCAGTCGTCGTGATTCGCGAGACGCAGTGTTTCGGCATACGTGCGGGCTTTTTCGCGCGTCATCTCGCCGCCGTCGGTCTTTTGCCACATCAGGCCGGTCACAAGATCAGTCACCGTGCCATCGCCGTTGTCCTTGAAGGCAGGTTGCAGGCCTTTGAAGTCGGCGTCCTCGCCAAAGGCCTGCGTGTAACGCGTGGTCTGGCCGCTGTCGGCCAGTTGAGCGACGGACGCCGTGCACATGCCGAGCCACACGAGGCTGAAAAACGATCGTGCATTCATCTTCGGCTCAATTCTTCGGTTTGCCCTTTCCTTTGCCTTTGCCCTTCGGTTTGCCACTGGACACCTCGCCGCGTTCCAGGGCCGAAACAGCCTCCGCGCCGAGTCCGGCCAAAACATGCGCTTTGAGCTCGCTGGCCAGCTTTTCGGTGAGGTCGGTCCGTTGACGCGACAGATCGCGTGTTTCGCCGAGATCGTCCTTCAAATCGAAGAGCATCGCCTCCTTCGTGTCCCAATAGTAAAGCACCTTGTAGTCGCCGCGACGGATCGCTGACTGCGGATGGTCGATCTCGACCGGTTGATGCCACACGAAGCGATCAATCGGCCGCTTCACCGGCTCTTTGCCGCCGCTGAGCAGCAAACGCTTCCAACTGCCGCCTTCGACACCTTTCGGTAATGCCGTGCCTGGAGAGGCGAAGTCGAGCACCGTGGCCATCAGGTCGTAGAGAATCACCGGCGTGTCGCAGCGTGTGCCGGGCTTGATGCCGGGACAGCGCACGATCAGCGGCTCGCGGAGGCCACCTTCGCCGAGATTGCCTTTGCCACCGTTGAGGATCTCTGTGCGACCGCCGTTGTCGGAGCTGTAGATGACGACGGTGTTCTCCGCGATGCGCAGTGTGTCGAGCGTCTTCAAGACCTCGCCGATGCAGGTGTCGAAGTCCTCCGTCATCGCCGCGATCATGGCGCGATCTCCTTTGCCGCCGCCACCGCTGAGGCTCGCATATTTCTGAAGCGTCGCCGCGAGTGCCTGCGCCTTCGAATGCGGCGCGTAGTAGCTCAGTTGCAGGTAAAACGGCTTCTGCGCCTTCACTTGAGATTCCATGAAGGCCTTCGCACGCCGTGTGATGCCGAAAGACTGCTTCGGGTCCTCCGGATCGGTCGTGTCGCCGTCCTCGTTCATCGTGATGCCATCGCTCGCATCATAGCCCATCGACTCCGGCGTGTGAAACCACTGCCACTTGCCGAAATGCGCCGCGCGATAGGCCGAGTTCGCCTTCTTGAGCGTGTTCACCAGCGAATCGCTCACTGGAGCGCTCCAGTTCCGTGCAGTTTTGTCCGGCGCATTCAGCGTCGTCGTCGTGCGCCCCATCTGGATCGCCGCCCGTGAGCACTCGCACTTGCAGTGCGCCGAATAGGCCTGCGAGAACGTCATCCCCTGCGCCGCGAGTTTCTCCAGATTGGGCGTCTTGAAGAACGTGCTGCCGCTCAACGGCTCATCTGCCTTCATCCGCACCGATGTGCCACTCCACGACTGGTCATCCGCGAGGATGAAGAGAAAATTCGGCGGTGCCGCGGCGAAGGACGTGACTTGAAACGCGGCGAGAAGAGTGAGGATGAGCTTCATCTGAAGTGATCGTTTCATTGCCCGATGCAGTAGATCGCCGAGTTCGAGCGCAACAGCAGTGTGTCGCCTGCGATGGAAGGTGTGGCGTTGAAGGAGGCACTGTCGGTGGACATCACGTTGTGCGCTAGCTGCTCAAACTGCGGTTTCGCGGCGATGACGGCGATTCCTGCGGTGCGCGTGACGAGGTAGATCTTGCCATCGGCCATCACGGGGGAGGCATAGATGCCTTTGCGGCCGCGTCCGGCCTCGATGCGCTCTTGATAAACGATGTCACCGGTCTTTGCACTCATGCAGTAGGCCACGCCTTGCGAGTTCGCGAAGTAGAGATGGCCGTCGTGAATCACCGGCGTAGGGAAATCGGTGCCGCGGGTGCTGGTCCAAAGCACATGCGTTTTCGTCACGTCGCCGTTGCCGCCGACCTTCACCGCGACGGTGCCAGGACCGCGATTGCCGCCAAAGGCATACACGACGCCATCTTTGGCCACGATACCGGCGGCCATGTTGCTCGAGATCGGCACCTGCGCATACCA
>JBJONJ010000228.1:0-9605 GCA_046051905.1 Verrucomicrobiota bacterium | reverse complement strand
TCGCGCTCAAGCCAGCAGGTTTTTGCCATAGGGGCGCGGAGTCTGCCTCAGAGACCTTTTTTAGCAAGGGGAAATTTTCACTGGCAGGCGGCCCCCAGCACGCTATCTGCCCGCCGCTATGTTTACCGGAATGGTTCTCGCTTTCTCACTGTTGTTTCTCGGAGTGATCGTCTTCACCTACTTGGTGAAGGGTTGATCCGGGGAACAAAGTCGTCTTGCCATACCCGTGGCTGGTGGTGCACTTTCCCACATGCCACGAAAAGAACTCAAGCACCCGCATCAGGTCACGGCCTGGCTCCAGGAATAGGGCGAAAAGCTGGCTGAGCCAGCCGAGATGATTCTGATCGGTTCCGCCGGGCTTCTCTGGCACATCGCCCATATCGGGCGGGATGATCCGCTGCCGGAAAACAGCATGGATGCGGACCCTGTGACAGAAAGCGATGCCGTGGCCGAATTGGCCTACGACGCGCTCATTGGCAGTGATTTTGAAAGGGAACATGGCTGGCATGTGAATTTGATGCCTCGCATGGTTCTCGACCAGTTCCCGGGCGGATGGAAAGATCGTTGTTTCAGGCAGACTTATGGAAATCTGGCCGTTATCGTGCCTGCACCAGCTGACCTGCTGGCACCCAAACTCCGCCGGAACAAGCCTCGTGACATCCAGCATGCCAAGCTGGCTCATGAGGCCGGATTGATATGAAAACCATCTCCTCCATTTCCAACTCCACCCGCTGGCCGCTGCTCATGCACGATCAGGCGAGGCTGGAGTATGCCCGGCTGCTCTGGCACAGGCCGGAGGTCAGATCGCGCCTGTTGCGGCATTGGACGGATGCCCGCCACCCCTACGCCTCACGTTTTCAACAGGAGCACCGCCCGTATGTGGAGCGCCTGCTCTCCGCCTGCGAAAGCGATGACGACCGGCTAGATGCCGAGTTTCGCGCCGAAGGGCGTAGTCTGCGCACCGTCGTGAGGGAGATACCGCCTGTTTTTGGGTCCTTTTATTGATACAGAAACGTTGTTAGTGGACTCGTGGCCGAGGCCACTTCCGCAGACTCGCCCAGCCCGATCTCAAAGGCGGCACGACCTGCCTCGACGCCGATTTTGAAGGCCTGCGCCATTCGCACGGGGTCGGAGGCCACCGCGATCGCGGTGTTCACCAGCACGGCATCCGCGCCCATTTCAAAGGCCTCCGCCGCGTGGCTGGGAGCGCCGATCCCGGCATCCACGACGACCGGGACGGTGGCCTGGGCAATGATGATCTCGATCTGGCGACGCGTGGTGATGCCCTGGTGCGAGCCGATGGGCGAGCCGAGCGGCATGACCGTGGCCGTGCCGACATCCTGGAGCCGACGGGCCAAAACGGGGTCCGCATTGATGTAGGGCAGCACTTTGAAGCCTTCTTTGACGAGGATTTCGGCCGCTTTGAGTGTCTCAATGGGGTCCGGCAGCAGGTAGCGAGGGTCCGGATGGATCTCGAGCTTCACCCAGTTCGGCAAACCGGCCGCCACGGCGAGCCTCGCGAGCCGCACCGCCTCCTCGGCATTCATCGCGCCGCTGGTGTTTGGCAACAGAAGCACATCCTTCGGGATGAAATCGAGGATGTTCGCAAAAGGGTCGCCTTTGCCGCTCAAATCCGCCCGGCGTAGCGCCACGGTCACGATTTCCGTCCCGGAGGCGATGATCGCATCCCGCATGAGCTCGCCGCTGGCAAATTTTCCCGTCCCCAACATGAGGCGGGAGCTGAACTGACGGTCGGCGATGGAGAGGGGCTGGTTTTGCATCCGAAAATTAGCGTTCGAGGAGTTTGCGGCGGTTCTTGTCTGGGTCCCGTCTCCCATCTGTCACGGCGACGACTTCAACCACCTTATTTTTCATCGTATAATAGATCGAAAAATACGGGAAGCGCCCGCGAACCACCTGACGATAGAAGCCATGCTTTCGGGCATGAATGCCGGCGAACTGTTCCAAAGAATCAATCTCCGCTTCTATGAAGGCATAGCAGTCCGCGCCCAGACCAGGCTCCTGACTTTCGTAAAACTCAGCGGCCTCGTCCAGATCACGCAGAGCTGCGGCGCGGATGATGACGGTCATCGGGCGGCCCATTTTTTGCGAAGATGCTGTTTGGCCTCCTCCCATGGAATCGCGGGGTCAAGGCCCTGCTCGTGGAGCTTTTGACGCTCGTTCAGCAGGTCCCAAGGCCAGTCTTCCTCAGTCTCCAGAGACAGGTTTTCGCGAACACTCTCCTGCTCATCGACTGGCAGAGTCTTGAACAACTCGAAAATCTGCAAGGCAGCTGGCGAGAAGGAAGTGGCGGCGTTCATGCGGCGATTTTAGGAGCCAGCGCGGCCAAAATCAACCGAGCATCACCCGCTGCAGCAGCTCCGCAGTCGGCGGCTGGATGCCGATGTAGAAGTCGCCGAACTCGCCATACTGCGTCGTCACTTCATCAAAGCGCATCTCATAGACGATGCTCTTCACCTGGAAGACATCGTGCGCGAAGAGGGTCACGCCCCACTCGTGGCTGTCGAGGCCGGTGGAGCCGGTGATGAGCTGGCGCACCTTGCCGGCGTATTTGCGGCCCGTCTTCGCGTGGCCGCCCATGAGCTCGCGACGCTTCGCAAAGTCGTTCGCATACCAGTTGGCACCCACGTTGCGGCGTTTGCTCATCGGGTAAAAGCACATGACCTGCCAGTCCGGCATGTTCGGGTAGAGGCGGTCGTTGAAATACTTCGTCATGTGGCCCTTCCACTCGCCGAGACGCTTCTCAAAAGCCTCCGAACCGGGCGCGAGACCTTCCGCCTTCTCGAGCTGCACCTTGAATTCGTCTTCGCTCTGCGAGTACTCGGTCCACTCCGTCATCGAGAGGTAGCTGTAGCACGGCGTGAGCACATCCGTGCCGAGCGAGAGGCTGAGTTGCTTTTCAAAACGCTGCGAGTCATGCAAATCCGGCGTGAGCAGCATGAAGCCGAGGTCCGACTTCGCCGAGACCATCGCAAAGCAAAGCAACTGCGTGCCCGGGTGCTTGCGGATGCTTTCCACGGTGCTGAAAAACTTTGCACGGCGCTCGTCACGCTCCTCGGGCGTCAAAGCGGCCCAGTAACCGTGGTCGATGGTGTAAAACATGTGCTGCACGATCCAGCCCTCCTGCGAAATGAGCGGCTTCGACTCGGCAGGGCCGTTGGAGGTGGGGAAAGAGGTCGGAATGAGCATGGCGGGCCGTGCTCATACGCTGGATTTGCGGCGGCTCAATGGATGAAAATGCGCTGGGAGGGCCATTTGAGGTGGCTTCCCCTTCATCATCCGGTCACGCCAAGTTCGCCGCCCTCTCTCGAATCAAGCGGCGCACATTCGCGAGGCCGTTGAGGCGTGTTGGAGTAAGCATTTTAGTGAAATGGCACTGCTGCCAGATCTCGGGCTCGACTTCGATGACCTCGGCAGGCGTGGCGTCGCTGTAAAGATCGCACAACACCGCGGCGAGCGCCTTGACCATGGGGGAATCCGCCTCGCAGTCGAAACGGGTGAGCCCGTCGCGAAGCCCGCCGTGGAGCCAGACGCGGGAAACACATCCTGGAACGAGGTTCGCCTCCACCTGCTGCGCTGCATCGAGGCGCATGCGGGAGGCATAGGCCGTGAGGGCGGAGAGCCGCTCCTGCACGTCCGGGATCAAATTGAGATCCTCGATGAGCTGCCGCTGTTTTTCCGCGAGACTCATTTCAGGCGGGCGAGACGATCCTTGCTCCAGGTGAGCGAGGTCTGGACGAGTTCATCATTCGCGGAGGCCGCAGCAAGCTTTTCCCAAATGGCAAGAGCGCTCTTGAAGGCCTCCCGGGCGGCGGGTTTCTGGCCAGCGACCTCGCTGGTGTGTCCGAGGATGCCATAAAGCTGCGCGAGCTGGCTTTCCCACATCTTCCGCTCGGGTGTGAGCTTGGTGTCGGTCTGGCCGGCAATGAGTGTCTGCAGCAGTTCAACCGCTTGCTTGGCGATCGGCAGGGCGGTGGAGGCCTTGCCGAGATCGGCGACGATCTCGGCGTATTCGCCCCGCAGCTTGGCGAGCAGAAATTGATAACGGGCGTTGGTCTTGTCGTCGGCGAGAATCTCGTTCACGAGCAGGATGGCGTCCTGCTTCTTCTTGCTGGCCTCGCCGGGCTGGCCGTCATCGCGGGCGAGCGCGGCAAGGGTGCCGTAGTTGCGGGCGAGGAGGTACTTCACCTCGGCCCAGTCTGGCAGAAGGCGGTTGAGTTCGAGAAGGATGGGCACGGCCTGATTGTGCGCCTCCTTGGCATCGGCACCGCTGAAGTTCTTCGCGATGAGCTCCGCCAGCTCCGTGTAGGCCTCGGCGAGCAGCAGGGCTTGGTCTTGATTCCGCGGACTGCTGCCGAGGACGACCTCCCCCATGTCCTTCACACTGTCGATGAGGGTGTTGAGGGCCTCCTCGGCCTTACCAGCATCCCGCTGGCTGATGCCCTTGGCGAACTTGGAGCGGGCGATGATAAACTTTTCGTCGTTGCCAAGATCGGCGCCGATGACTTCTGGATCGAGCACCACGGGAATCCTTGCAAAGGCTGTCTCCGCCTCGGCCGCATCACCATTGCGCAGGCTGCGCAGGCCGAACTCGAGCGAGGCGCGGGCGCATTCGTTGCGGGCGAGGCGGTTTTTCGGATCGGCGGCCAGACCGCTTTCGAGGTTCGTCACGGCATCACGGAGAAGGGCGAAGGATTCACTGTGGCGGCCCTCGCGGGCGCGGATGTCAGAAAGCAGCAGGCTGTAGCGCCCGAACCACTGCTGATGCAGCGGCCCCTTGGCGCTTTCCTTGCCGTTCTTGATGAGCTCGGCAGCCTGCTCACGTGCTTTCGTGAGATAGGTGACGGCCTTGGCGGTGTCTCGCAGGCGAATGTGAATCTGACCAATGTTGCCGTAGGCGCGGAGACGCTCGACACCGAGGGCTGGATCAGCCTCCAACGCGGGCAGGCCCTGCATGCAAAAGTTCAGCGCGTCCTGCAGGCGCTCGCGGGAGAAGTCCGCTTCCACCGCATTGCCCGTGGGCGTTTGCAGGAGCTGGGTGAGGAATTGATCGACGGCGTTCTGCGAGTTTTGCAGGTTGGCATTGGCCATGACCGTGGCCTTGAGGGCAATGGCGCGCTCGCTGGTAAGCGTGGCGATGCGGCCCTCGCGGGCGTCGATCTCCAACTTGTGCAACTCGTTGATGTTCTGGATGGTCAGCTCGGCCTTCTGGGCACGGCGCAGGGTGACGAAGCCATAGATCGTGGCGAGCAGCAGCAGCGTGAGCAGCCCCACGGCTGTCGATTGGAGGCCCCGCACCTTCTTCGCCTGCTTGACCCGCTCCTGGACAGTCTGTTCGCGGGACTCCTCCAGCAGGTAGTCGCTTTCCAGCAGCTCGAACTCGCGTACGATCTCACGCACGTCGCTCCAGCGGGCGGAGGCATTCAAGTCGAGGGCACACTCGATGATGTTCCGGCGGCGCTCCTCCCACTTGGACTGTGCCGGGCGCGGCCAGACGATCTTGGGCTGCGCCCGCACGGCAGCGATCAACGCGGCCCCGTTGATCGAATACGCATGCCCGCTGGGCGCCTGCTGCTGGAACGTGTCGATCTGCTCCTGCCAAGCCGTCGCCGCCCGCGGCAGCATGCCGGTGAGCAAGCGGTAGGCGATGACGCCAAAAGCATACACATCCCACGACGCACCGTAACCGGCGAACACCCCGTCGGGATTCTCAATCTGGTCCGGACAGAGATGCGTGTAATGATCGCCGAGCTCGAGGTGATGGATGCCTCCCACCCAGCCCTGCGCCACATCAGCGAGGCGGATCGAGGACTCCGCATCATCCTCCAGCAGCACGTTGCAGGGACGCAGGTTGCCGTGTGGCAGGCCGTGCTTGTGCAGCCAGGCCAGCGCATCAGCCAGCTCGTAGATGTGCCTCCAGGCCTGGTCCGGGGCGAGCCCGCCACACAAGGATTCCAGTGTGGGCGTCTGCCACAGGCGACGGCCGGCGCCATCCTTGGTCATCACGCCGACCAGCGGCATGACGCAGTAGAACGGGCTCTTTTCAAAGCTAAAGCGATCCACCGGCAGCACCCCGCGATGCAGCGGCATCTGCTGCAGGGCGCGAAAAGCCGTGGAAAGAGCCTTACGGTTGATCGCCATCGAGCTGAACACCTTCACAGCACAGGCCTTGCCATTCGAGGCAGCAGCCCGGTAAACTGCCCCACAACGCCCGCTGCCCACGAGATCCTGGAGTTCATGTCCGGCGATTTCAGGCAGACTCATGCAAAAAGGCGTGAAGGTGGTGTCTGGGTTGGCAGACGGTGCCTGGCAGGGTTTGCCGAGCATGCCGCAGAGTGGGAAAGATGGCGGCGAAACGGGAATTTCTCAAACTTCAATTGTTCAGACCGCAAAAATGATGCGCTTCAGGCCATCTTCGGCTCGTTCAGACCTTCATCATGCCCCGCCGACCCAATGCCCGTCCTGAATCCGCCCCGTTTGCCGCGGAGATCGAGGCCATCTACGCCGAAATCGAGCGCCGTCCCCTGCCCCGCGACTGCCAGCTCCGGAGCGGCTGCTGCCACTTCCGACTGACCGGCAAGACGCCGCTCCTCACCCTCGGGGAGGCTTTGTACCTTGCCAAAGGCATCCGCGCCAGCGGTCGCACCCAGCTGAAGCCGCACCCAGACGGTGCCTGCCCGCTGCTGGGCCGAGATGGCCGCTGCACCGTCTATGCACATCGTCCTTTTGGCTGCCGCACCCACTTCTGCGAAGCCGCCGGCGGCATGTACCCTCGCAAACACCTCGCCGACCTGATCCATCGTCTCGAAGCCCTCGATGAAAAGCTCGGTGGTGATGGCTCTCGGCCGTTGGAAGCAGCCGCAGCGGATGCTTTGCGGCGCTGACGGGCTCTCTTACCGCCGCCGCATCAGCCACAAGCCAAGCGCCAGCAGCAAAACATCCCGGACGATGAGCTCGAGGTAGCTTGAAGAGGCCTCGGCGGAGCCGAAGCAGCCGCAGCGGATGTCGATGCCGCGCTGCCATGAGATGGCGATGGCGCCGAGGAAGGCGACGAGGGCGCCATTCAGCACGAGGAGGCCGCCGCAACGCAACACGCCGGTGATGACGGCGAGGCCAGCGAGGATTTCCAGCCAGGGCAGGCCCATAGCGAGCCATGCGGCCCAGGGATCGCCGAGCAGGTCAAAGCTGCGCACATCATCGAGGAAGGCCTGCGGGTTCCAGGCCTTCAAGACACCGGCGTAAACGAACACGCCGCCGAAAACGAGATGCAGGAGCTTGGCGATGATTTTCATGGCAGCAACTCCGCCATGGGCAAAACGAGCACGACGAGCTTTGTGCCGTCGAGCTTCGCGAGGTTCGGATTGGGCCACACCTCGACGTCGAGGGGCTTTTGAGCCAACAGGGCCATCTGTGAGACGAAACCAGCACTGCTATCGCCTCCGAAGTGCTGCGTCTCGTCGTCGTAGATCCACATCAAATCACCGCCGACGAGCAGGATGGGCGATTTTTCATCCAGCTCGATGCCGCCGATGCTGACGACCTCAGCCTGTTCGAGGCCGAAGAGCTTGTCGGGTGAGCGAGGATCGAGTTTTCGCGTGAGATCGCCCGCGTCGAGATGGGTGAGGATGGTGGCGGTGATGAGCGGTGTTTCGGTGCCGAGCAACGCAGGGAATTTTTCGCGCAGATGCTTCTCGGTGAGCAGCGCGGCCTGTTTCATGGCCTCGGGCGTCCAGTGGCTGTCGCGGCGGAAATAGACTTGTTTGCGGTCGCGCAGCTTCCAGAAGGGCTCGGTGAGGTCGAGCACATCGACGCCGGTTTTGCGAAGCGCATCGAGGCGGGCTTTTTCGCCGGTGGCGCGGATCGGGTCCCAGTAGCGGCCTTCGCGAATCTTCTCCGGGTAGAGCGTGGCACGGCTGGGCACGGCCACGAGCACCAGCGGGATGCCGCGTTTCTTCAACTCAGCGGCAAAGGCGGTCACCGCTTCGCTCGCCGGGGCATCGGCGGTGCGATGGGCCAGCATGCGGTCCAGCTCACGCTGATCAAAGAGCCAGCCTTCCAGCCCGAGGAAGACCTCCTCGCTGCCTTGATTCAGCGTCCATGTGAGCAGGCGTTGCACACCGGTGCGGGTCCACGCGGCCAGCAGGTTCGTTTTACCGGGACTGATCCAGGCGCTGATCTCGAACAGCATCGGCACGAGCAGCAGAACGAGGAAAATCCGCGTGATGAGCGAGGCCTCGGGTGGGGTCAGCGTGCGCTCCGGGATGACTTCCGAGCGCTTGGATGTGTCGATGGGCTGGACGGTCGGTTTCATCACATCGGCGAGATTTGCGTCCACAGCATGACGACGGCGAGAACGAGCACGCCGAGGCACCACCAGCCCTTCCACGGCCTCCAGATGGTCAAAAACGAGGCAGAGGGCGGCGCGAGAAAAAACACCGCGGCACCCGCGGCGAGCGTGAGGATGTGCAGGTCCGTCCACATCCGCATTTCTTGAAACAGCACGGCATACGAACGCACCGGCGGCACGACGAGCGCCTTCAAAAACAACGCCGTCTGCACCGGTGAACGCGTGACCACGAGCATCACGCCGATGGCGGCGAGCACGAGCAGCAGCAGCGACTTCCGCTTCACCGTGAGTGCCTTTTCAAACAGCGGCGGCGTGGGCACGCCGAGCCAGCCACCCAGCCCGGCGCTGATATCGCCAGCGCAGGTGAAGAGCAGACCGAGGCACACGCTGACGGACAGCAGGCCGGCCCAGGCCGCGCCACCGCTCACGTTTTGCGGACCGTTTTCGAGCACGAGCATGGCGATGCGCCACAGCGGCACGACGAGCAGCGCCCACTTCCCCACACCGAGGCACAAACGCATCGACGCATGCCCTCGCGTCACCGCATCGCCACCGCGACGCAGCACGACTGCGGCGGCTAGGAGCAGCGGCAGCAGCACAAAGAGAGCGTGGTGGAGGTTGGGCGACACGAGGAATGCAGTTGGGCGAAGGCATGCGGTCCGTCAAACAGCGATGCGTGCCTTGAACACGGAATTCGTGCCGGCTTTCTTGGGGCTACACATCACCCGGCTCGATGATTTCCCACAGATTCAGGGAGGCCCACAGATTATTTTTTCAGAGGCGTTGTCTTGAAACCAATCTGTGGGCCTCCCTGAATCTGTGGGAGAAAAAACCGAATCACCCAACGTGATAAAGCTGGATAGAAAAGTGGTCACGGAGCGAAACCATCACTTTCAGGCAGGCAAAACGGGAGGGATGAGGTTTTATCCGCCCACTCATGTCCTCCATCCTCATCATCGGCTGTGGCAGCATCGGCGAGCGGCATCTGCGTTGCTTTCAAAAGACCGGCCGCTGCACCGTGACCGCTTGCGATACGAATCCCGCGCTGCTCACCGCCATGCGGGAACGCTACGAAGCGGCGGGCTTTGCCACGCTCGATGAAGCGCTCGCTGCCTTGACCTACGACGCCGCGGTGATCTGCACGCCGGCGCATCTTCACCTGCCGATGGCGAAGCGGCTCCTCGGCCTTGGTTTGCATGTCTTCATCGAAAAGCCGCTCGCGATTGATGAGTCGCTC
>JBJONJ010000227.1:0-4684 GCA_046051905.1 Verrucomicrobiota bacterium | reverse complement strand
TCATTGGCAACGGCCCCGGCTCCTACACCGGCGTGCGCATCGCCATCGCCGCCGCGCAAGGCATCGCGCTCTCGCGTGGCGTGTGGTGCGTGGGCTGGTCCAGCCTCACCGCGCCGCAGATCGACGCACCGGCAAGTTATCGCGTCATCGGCGATGCGCGTCGGCAGAGCTTTTACCTCGCCCAAGTCGAAAACGGTCGCCTGCTGCCTCAACTCGAAACCGTCGATGCCGACACCGCCCGAGCGCGAGTCGCCGAAGGCGGCCCCTGGCTCAGTTTCGATGCCAAAGTGCCCCTCGACCTCGAAAACGTCCTTCTAGCCCGCCCCAGCGCCGCGCAGCTCGCGCGCCACGTGCAGCGCTGCACGCCGGAAGAGATCGCCACGCTCGCCGCGCAGCCTTTGACCCCGCATTACCTCGCCGAAGCCTTCATCACCACCGCCCGCAAGCCCGGCAAAGCCCCGGCCCTTTGAGCCCCCCCCCATCAAGAGGAGCGCTGACACTCCTGTCCGCTGCATCGCTCGAAAGCATCGGCGCTGACTTCGTCATCGGTTTCCAACCTGCCCATGTCCCGAATGCAGTCGAGTCCCCGGAGTCGTCCAGTCTGTGAATATGGGCACCCACGCCCAAGCACGTCTTGACCTCGAAGCGTCTTTCCCGCATCATCGGGGCATGTCAGCCCGAACGTTGCTCATCGAAGAAATCGCCCGCGTGCCGGAAAGCGTGGCGCGTGAGCTGCTGGGGCAGTGGCGGGCTTTGATGCCAGGACGTAAGCCGGAATCACCCGCCAAAGATCATTTCGAGGCCTACTGGAAGGACCTTTACGGCTCGCTTGAAGGTGTGGAATGGGACGAGCCGGCCGAACTGCCAAATGAATCACGGGAGGCATGGTGATGCCCTGGCTGCTGGACACCAATCACTGGATCATCTTGCTGAAGGGGCGCTGCCAGCCCTTACAGGAAAAACTGCGACAGGTGCCGCCGGAGGATGTCTGGCTGTGCTCGGTGGTGAAGGAAGAGCTGTTTCACGGCGCGGAGGGTTATGCCGACAAGGAAGCCCGCTTCGCCAAACTGGAGGCCATCTTCACCCGCCATGCCTCCGTGCCCTTTGATGATGAATCCGCTGCGATTGCCGGGCCTCTGCGAAAAAAGCTGGAGAGCCAGGGCAACGTCATCGGACCCCATGACCTCCAAATCGCCGCCATAGCCCTTCAGCATGAGTGGACGCTTGTGACAGGTAACACGGACGAGTTCAGCCGCGTGGAGGGCTTGAAGATCGAAAATTGGACGGTGGCACCCTAATTTACTGCCAGGGTCTCCAGGCGACGAGAGGGGAAGATGAAGAGATAAGCAAGACAGGAACACGGAAGCCTCGAACCGCTGATTTGACGCTGACCCGACGCTAATCCCGATCCAATGTCTGACATCAGCGTTGAATCAGCGCCTCATCAGGGGTTCCAAGGTGAGCCGCTCATTCATCGTTCAAGTCCTGCGTTGGGCTGCGAACGGTGAAGATTGGCAGTAGAATGAAGGCAGGAGAATGATCTCAAGCCGGGACATTCTTCTGCCTTCATTCTCCTGCCAGCAAGCTCCCCGTGATTCATCCCCCAGCCCGAATGGCCAGAACAGCCTTCCATTTGCCATTTCGGCCGAAATAGACATCCTTTCGCCATGACTGCGGCGGACCTCACTCCCGATGCTTTGGCGAAACTGGAGGCCAAGCTTTTGGCGGACCTCGAGATGGTGCGCAAGGTGAGGGCGCTGCTGGAGGAGCATCAACTCGGGGGTGTGGCCTCGTCCATGGCTGCGGTGGCGGCACCGGCGGTGGTTTCGGCTCCCCAGCCGGTCTTCACGCCGAGACCGCCGGAGCGCCCGCGCGAGGAGGTGCTGAAGGAATGCCTCGCGGCGACGGCTGGACGGCCCTTTGCGCCGCAGGATCTCGCGCAACGCATCAAGGAAGCGACGAAGCAGTGGCCGGGGGACAAGGAGGTGAAGACGTTTCTCAGTCGCATGATCCGCCAAGGCAACGCGGTGGTGCATGAGGTGCGGCGAGGACGGCCGGGGAGTTTGTATCGTTCCCTGCTGCCCGTGCCGGAAACGTCCGCGGCATCTGGGGGCAAAGAGACCGATGTGCAGGCTCCAAGCGACGGCGCATCGAGCTAAAAGAGGGCGATCCAGCGGACGATGAGCCCGGTATTCGGGGCATTCCTGCCCCGCATGTGGGGCCAGGAATGGCCCCGTTGCGGTTTGGGTGAGCGTTCTGTGAGCCAGCAGGGTGGTGGGTTGCAGGGCAAAGGACGGTGCCTTTGAGGTCACATGCCCTGCCCTTTCAGCCTTAAGTGCGGGCGATGGCAGACTGAAGTGCCCATTCTTTGAGCCAACATCACCCATTGTTTGAGGGCACATGGACCCTTGTTTGACCTGACAGAATGCATTCATCTGCCGGAAGAATGGGCCATGCGGGGTCACAGAATGGCTTCTGTTGGCTGAATGAATGCATTCTTTGTCCGGAAGAATGCATTCTTAGAGCTCAAACAGCGCATTCATCCGCCTGAAGAATGCATTCTGCTGGCTCAAAGATACCCTTCTGTCAGCCAACAGAATGGGCGATGCTAGCCAACAGAACGGTGTGTTTGAGCTAACTTGGAGGTCGATGCGGGCTCAAACAAGGTGGGCATCGAGGGATCACCATGGGCTCAGGCAGCTCCAACACGGCAGACTTGCAGCTCAAACCTTGGAGCACTCGGGCTGACATGGCGGAGGATTTGCCCCGGAGGGCCGCGTGGGGCGACCTCAATCCAGCGTGCGCTGAAAGCTCACCACGGCGCGGATGGGCTGGAGGAGGGAGCGGATCTCGGTCTCGTAGGCGTCCTGGCGGCCGGCGGAGACGAAGGAGGCGGGGTAGATGATGCGGACGGTGGGGGCTTGCAGCTTTTTCGCGCTGCGGAGCACGGCGGCGAGCTCTTCCTCGCGGGCCTTGAGGCGGATGGTGGGGTCTTTGATGCTGCGGATCTGATACCAGCCCGTGGCGGGCTCGAACTCGACCTGAAAGTCCTCGCTGTTGATGAGGTCCATGGCGCTGCTCATGGCCGTGACGGGCTTCCCGGTGGCGGACTGGGCGGAGCGGGCGAAATCGTCGCCAAACATGTCCCAGGAGGCGTAACCGATGAGGGCCAGGGTGATGAGCATGGAGATCATTTTCATGGTGCAGGCGAAAAAGGTCCGGGCAGTCGCCGCTGCCGTCAAGAGGCGCTTCCCGCGCCTGCCGCGTTGACCGGGCGAAAGTTCGCGCTTCCCTCTTCGTAATCTCTTCACCCCCATGAACGAATTTGCCCCCCTTTCCGCTGCCACGCATGCCGTGAGCCGCCGCCGCCTGCTCCGCGGGCTCGGCACGCTGATGTCGCTGCCGTTTTTGGAATCCCTCGCGCCGCGCCTAGGCGCTGCCGAGGTGAAAAAAGCGGCTGCGAAGCCGCTGCGCGCCGCGTGGCTCTACATCCCGAATGGCGTGAATGTGAACGAGTGGTTCCCTACCGGAGAGGGCGACAGCTACACGATGTCGAATTCGCTGAAGGAGCTGGAGAAGCATCGCGCGGACTTTTCCGTGGTCTCCGGGCTGATGCAGGACTGGGCGCACTCGCATGGCAATGGCGGCGGCGATCATGCGCGCGCGGTGGCCACCTTCCTCACCGGTTGCCAGCCAAAGAAGACGGCGGGCGCGGACATTCATCTCGGCATCTCCGTGGATCAGATCGCGGCGAACAAGATCGGCCATCTCACGCGCCTACCCTCGCTGGAGCTGAGCACGGACGGTCAGCGCTCCTCCGGGAAGTGCGACAGCGGCTACTCCTGCGCGTATCAATTCAATCTGGCGTGGAAGAACGATACGATGCCCCTCGCTCCGGAAATGGACCCGCGGCTGGTGTTTGAGCGCCTGTTTGGCATCGGCGCGGCCAGTGGCACAGGCGCGGAGGCCAAACGCCAGCAGCGCCTGCAAAAGAGCATCCTCGATTCCGTGCTCGACGAGGCGAAGTCGCTGCAAGGCAAGGCCAGCCCGAACGACCGCCGCAAGATCGACGAATACTTCGCCTCCGTGCGCGACATCGAGATGCGCATCGAGCGCGCGGAGAAATTCCAGGCCGAGATGCCGGATGTGAAAATCCCCGAGGGCATCCCGGACAACTATGAGGAGCACATCCGCGTGATGTTTGACCTGCTCGTGCTCGCGTTCCAGACGGACAGCACGCGCCTGGCCACCTACATGCTCGCGCATGACGGCAGCAACCGCAGCTTTGCCGACATCGGCGTGCCGGACGCGCATCACTATCTCTCGCATCATCAAAACGATCCCGGGAAGCTGGAGAAGATCGCGAAGATCGACCGCTTCTACCTGCGCCAGTTTGGTTACTTCCTCGACAAGATGAAGTCGATCAAGGAAGGCGACAGCACGCTGCTGGACAACTCGATGATCGTCTTTGGCGGCGCGATCGGCGATGGCAACCGGCACAATCACAACAATCTGCCGATTCTCTTCGCCGGAGGTGGCGGTGGCAGCATCAAGCACGGACGCCGCATCGTGACCCGCGAGGACACGCCGATGACGAATCTCTACCTCAGCATGCTCGACCGCCTCGGCGTGCCCGCGGAGAAAGTGGGCGACAGCACGGGCAAGCTGGAACTGGCGTGAACGG
>JBJONJ010000226.1:0-9364 GCA_046051905.1 Verrucomicrobiota bacterium | reverse complement strand
GACAACCAGCCGAGCGCGGAGGAGTGCAAAGAGCGCGTCGATTGCCGCGCGCACAACGTGATCACCATCGACCCGGATGATGCGAAGGACTTTGACGATGCCATCTGCATCCAGCGCCACGGCGCGGACCAGTGGCGGCTGTGGGTCCACATCGCCGATGTCTCGCACTATGTGAAGCCCGGCAGCCATCTCGACATCGAGGCTGGCAAACGAGGGAACTCCACCTACCTCGTCGATCGCGTCATCCCCATGCTGCCGGAGGCACTGAGCAATGAACTCTGCTCGCTGAAGCCGGATGTGGATCGTTTGACGAAGTGCGTCGAATTCGTCCTGGCCAAGGATGGCAAGGTGGTGAGCTCGAAATTCTATGCCGCCGTGATTCGCTCGAAGCGCCGCTTCACTTACAAGCAGGCTTTTGAAGTCATCGGCCGTCCGCCGGAGGGGGAGATCGAGCAGATGCTGCATGATGCGCACCAGATGGCGCAGCGCATCCGGGTGCATCGCTTCCGCAATGGCTCCCTCGATCTCGACTTTCCCGAGAACAAAATCCGCCTCGACGAGCAGGGGCGCGTGCTGCGCATCGAGCGCATCGAAAACGACGAGAGCCATCAGCTCATCGAAGAGTACATGCTGCTCGCCAATGAGGCCGTGGCAGGCCGCCTGATGCAGTTGGACCGTCCGGCGGTGTATCGCGTGCATGAGTCACCCAAGGAAAAACGCCTCAAGGACTTCCGTGATGACGTGCTGAGCCATCGCGTGCCCTGCGGGAATCTCATGCACCGTCCTGAGGTGCAGAAGCTGCTGGCCCACCTGCAGGAGCTGCCCATCGGTCCCGCTTTGAAGATCGGCTTCCTCCGCTCGCTCATGCGTGCCCGCTATGCGGTGGAGCCGCTCGGGCACTACGGCCTCGCGAAGACGAAGTACACGCACTTCACGTCGCCCATCCGCCGCTATGCGGACCTCGTGGTGCATCGCGCCCTGTTTGAAAAGCCACCCACACCCGGTGAGGCACGGCAGATTGCCGATCACATCACCACGACCGAGCGCAACAGCGCCGACGCGGAACGCGACAGCAAGGATGTGAAGCTCTATGCCTTCCTGGAGGCGCAGATCAAAACGAAGCGCTTCCAGCCGTATGCGGCGCTCGTCACCGATGTGCGGAATTTCGGCTTCTTCGTCGATGTCTCCGATCTCGGTCTCAGCGGCGTGGTACCGTTCTCGGCCATGACGGATGATTTTTATGTCTTCGATCCCGGCAGCGGCAAAATGCATGGTCGCCGCACCGGTCGCGTCATCCAGCTCGGTGACCGCGTGGAGGTGCAGGTGCGCTCCGTGGACCGCTACAAGAAGCAGGTGGATTTTGCGCTCACCAAAGGCTCGGCGGTGAAAAGCGAGAAGCCTCAGGCGAGAGATGAGAGGAGGCCGGAAAAGACCTTCACGCGGCACAAACGTCCCAAACACTCCTGGAGGGGCAAGGGAGGCAGGCGTTGATCCTCGGAAAAGAAGCCGCCCTGCCTTCGACCATCCATGTCTTTCTCGTTCTGGCGAACGAGCCTGCGAGGCACCTTGTAGGCGCATCCGCCAGAATGCGGAGCTTGTGCAGGAGGCTCCTCAACTCGTCGAGAAATTCACACAGCTCGCCGCGTTAACTTCTCCCCCAAGAAATGCCTTTCCCCGAGCCCATCATCCAACTGGTCGATATCCGCAAAAGCTATCAGATGGGAGACATCACCCAGCATGTGCTCCAGGGCGTGTCTCTGTCCATCTATCCGGGCGAGTATGTCTGCATCATGGGACCCTCCGGCTGCGGCAAGTCCACGCTGCTGAACGTGCTTGGCTGCCTCGATCAGCCCACAAGCGGGGATTACTTCCTCGGAGGGCAAAACGTGGCCCATCTCAATGACGACGACCTTTCCGCCGCACGAAATCGGAACCTCGGCTTCATCTTCCAGAGCTACAATTTGATCCAGCAGCTCAGCGTCATCGAAAACATCGCCGTGCCGATGTATTACGGCGGTGCCAAGGACACCGACATGATCGAGGTCGCCACCCGGCTTGCCACTCAAGTTGGCCTTGAGCACCGGCTCTACCACAAGCCCACCGAACTCTCCGGCGGCCAGCAGCAACGGGTGGCCATCGCCCGGGCGCTGTCGAACAATCCGCTCATGATCCTCGCAGACGAGGCGACGGGAAATCTGGACAGCAAATCGGGCCAGGAGATCCTCGGTATCTTCGACGACCTCAACCGCGCCGGTAAAACGCTGGTCTTTGTCACCCACGATGAACGCATGGTTGAGCGCTGCACCCGCATCATTCGCCTGCGTGACGGCGTGGTGGAGCGTGATGAGGAAGGCGCGAAAGCCGAGCGGCTGAAAAAGAAGGCCGCGTGAGGTTGAAGTCTGTTGGCTCAATGGCTTTCTATGAGATCTGTCACAGCCAGAAGGCGATAGACTATTGGCGTCCTTCGCGGCTGCAGTGGGTGGTGAAGCTCTGCGCTCGCTGCAGCACCACTCGACGCGGTTCCGTTATTCGGGGCGAGGTGCCTGCTGAGGTTGAAATGGTGATTGATTTCCAGCTTGTGCTGGAACTGCGTCAAGCGGCTGCCCTTGCATGGCCGAGGCTCAGCAGCGAAAAGCCAGGGCAGCCCTCGAATCAGGCACGCCTGGAGTGTTTCAGGCGAGGGCTGGTGAATTGCTCGCGGGAGCCATCAGCCACGCCGGCGTGATTGCCGTGGAAGAGGTGGGCACGGGTCTGGGCGGTGCTCCAGAATCCGAGATGGCTCCACGCCCACCATTCGCTGGTATAGAGGCCGGTGGTCCTCAGGGCGAGGAACAGCAGCAACCGCTTCTTCGATTGCCACAGAAGGAAAATGGCCAGGTTGGATGAATCACTGGCACATTCGTCATTCATCATTAAGACATCCCTTTTACCCATGGTCCCTCTTCTTGACGTCAATGCCCAGAACCACCCTCTCGAATCCGAACTGCAGGCCGCCTTCATGCAGGTGCTGAAGCACGGCCGCTTCATCATGGGGCCGGAGATGGAGGTTTTCGAGAAGGAAGTGGCCGCCATGACGGGCGCAAAGCATGCACTCGCCGTCTCCTCCGGCACGGATGCCCTCCTGCTAGCGCTCATGGCGCTGGATATCAAACCTGGCGACGAGGTGCTGTGTCCGGCTTTCACCTTCTTTGCCACCGCGGGAGCCGTTTCGCGTCTCGGAGCCGTGCCGGTCTTCACGGACATCTGCCCGATCTGCTTCAATCTGGATGTGAACGATGCGCGCAAGAAAATCACCACCAAAACGAAGGCGATCATCCCGGTGCATCTGTTTGGCCAGTGCGCGGATATGGATCCGATTCTCGCTCTTGCCAGTGAGCACGGGCTGAAGGTCGTTGAGGACGCGGCGCAGTCGATCGGCGCGGCCTACAAGGGCCGTCAAAGCGGCACCATGGGCCACTTTGGCACCTACAGCTTCTTCCCCAGTAAGAACCTCGGCGGTTTCGGTGACGGTGGCATGGTCGTGACCAATGATGACGAAGTGGCGGAGTTCGCCCGTGTGCTCCGCGTGCATGGCAGCAAGCCGAAGTACTACCATCATTATGTCGGCGGGAACTTTCGTATGGACACGCTGCAATGCGCGCTGCTCAGCGTGAAGATGAAACGCTACGCCCAATATACCGTCGACCGTCAGCAGAACGCCGTGCACTACACGGCTGCCCTTTCCAAACTCCCCGGCGTCGTCTTGGCCGATCCCACGCACTGCAAATGCGCCTCCACTCAGAATGCGGCCTTGGTGGCGCAAAGGGCCGAAATCGTCCTGCCGATGGCTTATGGCCATAATTCGCACATTTGGAACCAATACACCCTCCGCGTGCTCGGGGCAGGGAAGCGCGATTCCCTGCGCGACCACCTCCTTGCCAAGAAAATCGGCTGCGAGGTCTATTACCCGGTGACGCTCGACCAGCAGCAGTGCTTCGCCGACCTGCCCGTCAGCAGCCGCAGCGGCTGCGAGGTTTCCCACCAGCTTGCAGGAGAGGTGCTCAGCATTCCCATTTACGGAGAACTTACGGAGGCGCAGCGGGAGGAAGTTGTCGCCGCCATCGCTGAGTGGTTGTGAGGTGGGAGGAAGACGTTCCCGGGTTGGATTTGTTTGATTGTAATCCTCTCCTCGGCTGGCAGTTCACCGAAAGCAGCAAGGAGAGTCATCGCGTGCCGGAGTCCTCTAAGCTCCTCGTCGCCGGCCTAGATCTTGCCTGCATGCTTTTCCCTCGCAGCCAGGCCTGATGACGACCGAATAGAGTTCGAAAAGAGGTCGCCTGACTGGCGGCGCTTTTTGCTTTCGTGAGAAACCATCGCCCGCGGGCAGGGTTTGCAGGCAGCATGACCTCCGCTAGTCTGGCGGCCGCGCTTCCCGCCTTCTTCATGCCTGTCCCGGAAAGGATTCCCCTCCACGCTTCTACGCCCGTCCCGACGGACGCGGTGGACGAGTCGTCTGACGAGGAGAGCGTGCGCCTCATGTTGAGGGTGAAGGAAGGTGATGTGAAAGCCTTTGAAAAACTCGTCCAGATGCACCAGGGGGGCATCGTGGGCATCGTCTATCGTATGCTAAACAACCTTGATGACGCGCATGACATCTCCCAGCAGGTCTTTGTCCGTGTGTGGCGAAGCGCGCCGCGGTATGAGGTCACCGCCAAGTTCACCACCTGGCTCTACACCATCACGCGGAATCTGGTCTTTAATGAGGCCCGCCGCCGCTCACGCCGCAAAGAGGTGAGCATGGAGCAGGAGAACGAGGCCGTTCCTCCGAAGCAACACGCTGATCCCAGCGCGGCTGCCGCGGATGAAAATCTTGCCAAGGCGGAGTTTCATGACGCGCTCGACAAGGCCATCGCCGCTCTGCCAGAGAAGCAGCGCCTAGCCGTGATTTTGCGCGGCAAGCAGGAACTGCCATATGAGGAAATCTGCGCTATCTTGAAGATCTCCCTGCCCGCCCTGAAGAGCTTGCTGTTTCGAGCCCGCAATGACCTCCGAAGGCACCTCAATCAGTTTTTGGGCGAAAACGCCCCCGATTGATTTCGCTCGTCAGCCTGGGAGCGGCTGAGAAGTTCCTCTGGAATCTGTCCCACAAACCGAGGTGTGAGCTCGATATCTTCAAAGATCTGATCGATCTCCGGCTGCGAGATGTCGCCCGGCCGGTCAACCTCGAAATAAACGAGGTCATGTCGCGTGTCGACCTTGTAGCGTACGCGTGGAAAGTGATCCATCTGGCTGCGCAGTTGCATCATGGCAGACTCCTTGCGCAAGCCGGGGACATAAATTTCGACTTCGGTCATGGTGATGACGTGTGTTGTATCGGATAGCCCGGGAATCGCCAAGCAAAAAAACGGTAACCACCTTTTATTCTAAATAGTTCACTGAAATAAGTCACTTCAAAAATCTTAACTAGGAGTTAAGATTTATATTATTTTTGAACAATTAAGTGTTTAGCCTTTTTTTAATCTCGTGGTATTCTTAGCTTCAAGTAATGAAGCATCCTTTCCCGAGGACATGCCGAAGGTTTTGGAATAGTGGTGCGCATTGGTTTTCGGAATGGGCCTTTTCTTTTTCCGCTCAATGCGAAACGGCTCAAGTGGTGTGAAATGGGAGCGGCGTGGCGGCCTACAGAACGATTCGGTAAACTGGACTGGTGCTATCCTGTCTGCTTTCTGGAACAAGTGCCGCCCAATTTGGCATGAGCGGTGCCGCCACGCAGAACGGGCACAGCTCCAGCTAGTCACTCGGCGGCAGCGGGCCAATCGCACTGCCTTCACCAAGATCGGCCTAGGCGCGCTCAACTCCACGCTGTCGGCCGATCAACTCGTCGTCGGCGGCTTCACCGCCAGCTTGCCATCGCCTTCCTCACCGCTCCCTCTTTGCCCGGCGGGCTCATGTGGGACACCAGCCAGCTCAACACCACCGGCAATCTCCTTGTCGCTTTCGTGCTCGAGCCCTCACGCGCCTTGCTGTTGCTCATGGGATTGCTCGCCCTCCTGAGTTTCCGTCGGCGTGGCTGATCACCTCACCCGCTTCAGCTTGAGCAGTGGAGCCGCTGGCGAGGCAAATTGGGCGACGAACAGGTTTCCTTCGGCATCGGCGCAGACGCCATGCGGATGGATGAATGTCCGCCTGTCACTCTGCATCGGCTGGAGCACACCGTTTCGATACTCGGCTGGCGGAGCGCCGATGTTGGAAACAATTTTCCATCGCGCATCGACGATGGAGATAAACCCGGGCGAGTCCTTCACCTTCGGCCATTGATCACCGAGGTGCGGGATGATGGTGAACGAGCCGAACGGGATGATGTCACGCGGATTGCCACCAGGAAATGGCATCTGGTCGATGAAGTGCCCGTCCACGCTGAAGCGCCGGATTTCCTGCTGATCACTCATCGCGATGACAACACGCGGCGTGCCATCACGATCATCAAAAGCCCCGCCGTGAGGTCCCCAGTGTTTGAGGCGGTCTTTTTCATCCCCCAGATCGCCCCCCCAGGTGCGGAGCAGGCTGCCATCCGGCTTGTAGTGGAAGATGTAATCCTTCCCGTAACCATCAAACACGGCGAACGACCCGTCCTTGTAGTGAACCGTCTTCGAGGGGCGATACTCGGCCTCTTTGGCGTGGAGCTTTGCCTCGGCGGGCCAGGGATGGACGGCCAGTTCCTTGCCATCGAGCGTCAGTTTGCGGACTTGGTGAAGCTGCGTGTCAGTGATGAAGAGTGCCTCTGAGCCGCCTGCCTCTCGCACGAGGCTCATGCCGTGGGCACCGGGCATGCGGGCGGTCCAGTGGGAGATGAGCGCACCGCTAGCCGCATCGAGGATGACCACGTTGTTGCGGGCATCATCGGTCAAAAACAACAGCCGCCCCTTCGAGTCGATCACGACGGCATGGCCGTTTTTCACGTTCACCCTGGCCAGCGCCTCACGCCCCCATTGTGGAACCACTTCATAACGAAACTCGCCCTGGCCGAGGAGGTCCTCCGCGGCGGGGGCGATCGTGGCAAACGTCAGAAACAGAGTCGAGGCGAGCGTGCGCATGCGGCACGGCAAACGGTCGCTGCCGCGTCTTATTTCTTCGGGTCCTTTTTCGTCACCGGATACTTGCCGGGCGATTTTTCAAAGGAGGTGAGGCAGTCCATGCAGCAAAAAGCCACGGGGCCGTCCGCGGTCTTCACGCGGTAGATGGCTCGGGCCTGTTTGCCATCGACAGGGCACATGTCGTTGATCGGCCAGGCCGCGAGCACGGTGGTAGCCATCGCCAGGCTGGCGATCAGAGGAGCAAGGAACGATTTCATGATGTTGGTGAGGTGTGGTTGATGAAAAGCGCGTCGCTCCAGTGAACGCTCCAGCCACCTCCTGTCATAGCCCTTCGCAAATCCAGCTCATTGAAGGCCAATCAAGGCACAACCGGCTTTAAACCTCACTCGCCTTCGGCACCACAAACGGCGCGCGATACTCGCGGTTGAGCAGCGCATTCGCGGCGGGGTTGTCGAGGAAGCTTTCCTTGTCGCCATCGACGCGGAGATGCTGACCGAGCGTGAGTTTCGTCTTGTCGAGATCGACTCCGGATTCGGCGAGGTAGTGCTTCGTGCGTTCCAGCGTGTCCTGCACGTCTTCGTGAGCTTTGATGTCGCCGAGACGCTTTGAGATGTCGTTTACGGAGGTTTTGGCGCCGAGGCGATATGAGATATTCGCGATGTGGCAGAGGGCAGTGCTTTGGTGGCCTTCTTCGATGTCGGCAGCGAGGTCGGTATGCTTCCGGCTGCGCACGGCGCGGAGGAAGTTGGCGAAATGGTTCTCCGATTTGCCTCCTTCGAAGGCGCGGACGAGATTGCCCTTCGGATCAAAGAGACTCGTGTCGGCGATGATCCCCTCACTGCCGTAGAAGAACCACATGGACTTGATCGTGGGATGAAACGGCGCGGTTTTCAGGCCGCGGGTTTCGGAGACAATGGTCTTGCCACCGAAGTCGAAGATGCCGACCTGCGAGTTGGGTGTCTCGGCGACGTCGGTGTAGCCGAGTCGGCCGCCGTAGCTCATCACGCTGCGGCCCAATCCGGTCACGCCGAGGCCCCAGCGGCAGATGTCGAGCGAGTGGACGTTGTTGTTGCCGATCTCGCCGTTGCCGGTGTCCCAGAACCAATGCCAGTCATAGTGGAACTTCGGCCGCGTGAGCTTCGTCATCGGCGCGGGACCGGCCCAGAGGTCGTAATCGCAGCGCGGCGGCATCACGCACTCAGCCGGGCCGCCGATGCTGCCGCGTCCGCTGTAGATGATGCTCTTCGCCAGCTTCACCTCGCCCAGCTTGCCCTCACGCATGAACTTCACCGCCTCGGCCAAAGCACCACGAGAGCGATTCTGCGTGCCCGTTTGCGCGATGCGACCCAGTTTCCGCGCCACCTGCACGATGCGGCGGCCTTCCTCGACATTCTGGCTCACGGGCTTCTCGACATACACATCTTTGCCCGCCTGCATCGCCCAGATCGCCGCCAGCGCATGCCAGTGGTTTGGCGTGGCGATGAAAACGACATCGACGGCTTTGTCTTCGAGCACCTTCCGCAAGTCCTGCGCCTTCTTTGGCATTGGCCGCTTCAACTCGACCAGTAACGCGCCCACCTCATCCGCACGATCAAGATCCGGATCGCAAACATACGCCACATCGCAATCCGCGAGCCGAGCGAGCTCTCGAGCATGCGCTTTTCCGCGAATCCCGCATCCAATGATCGCCGCCGTGAGCTTCTCATTTGGCGAAATGGATGCCGGATCGGCTCCACACATCGTTTTCGGCAAAGCGACCGCCGCAGCGGCCATGAGCGAGTCTTCAAAAAAGCGTCGGCGCGTAGGTGTGAGCATGGTGGGAGTGGATACGGGGTGAAAAGAACCGTTTTGCTTTTCTAAGTGGGTTCCACTGATCCCAAGGGTTGCCAATCCGGCTCGTCATGTCAGTCTGGAGACATGAACGACACAACTCCAATTGCCGAAGCCATGCGCCTCCATGCTCTTCAGTCGATGACGCCTGCCAAGCGATTGAGCCTGGCTCTCGGCTGGAGTCGTTCAGTGCGTGAACTGACTCGGAGTTCACTGCATCGACAACATCCTGAGCTGCCTACACAAGAGCTTCATCGCCTGCTTGCAGAGCGTTTGCTGGGTAAAGAGCTGGCCCAGAAAGCCTACGGTCCAATCATCAGTCATGGATGACACCCTGCGAGCTGCTTTGGCTGCCGCCGCCGAACTGGAAAAACTGGGCGTGCGCTGGTTTCTCGGCGGATCGCTGGCGAGTTCGATTCACGGCATTCCACGAGCGACTTTTGATGCCGACATCATGGCAG
>JBJONJ010000225.1:0-10444 GCA_046051905.1 Verrucomicrobiota bacterium | reverse complement strand
TGCGGCTCCTGCGTGCCGACCTGCGGCACGGAGATGAGGCGGATGTTCGGGAACTTCGCCGTGGCGATCTCCAAATCGGCGTCATAGCTCTGCGAGACGCTCCACTGCATGTTCGACTGGCCGGAGCAGATCCACACCTCGCCGACGAGGATGTTTTTGAGCTCCACCTTGTTCGTGCCCTTGATGCTCATCGTCGCCGGTTTGGCGTTCGCAGGCACCGGATCGAGTTTCACGGTCCATTTGCCCTTCGCATCGGCTTCGCCGGACTTCGTCTGACCGGCAAAGGTCACCGTCACCTTCGTGCCGGGCGTGTCCCAGCCCCAGATGGGGTTCGTTTGCTTCTGTTGAAGCACCATGTTGTCGCCAATGATGGCGGGGAGCTTGATTTCCGCATGCGCGGCAGCCGCGAACGCGAGGAGGGAGAGGATCGAGAGTCGTTTCATGTGGTCAGAGAGGGCGCAGAGAACGCCCCTGACCGACGCTTCATTTCAAGAAGCCAGCGAACGCCTCCAGAGTTGGAGTCATGGAGTGCTGGAGGATTGGAATCCATGACTCCACCACTCCAAAACTCCAAAACTCCATACCCCCCTTCCCCGCTCACGCATCCCTCGGAGCCACCGGCACACGCAGGGCAGGCAGATCGACCATGATGTTCGGGCTGCGCATCAATGTCTCGCCCACGAGCAAAGCATCCGCGCCGGCTTCGGCGAGACGCTGGGCATCGGCCACGGTCTTGATTCCGCTCTCGGCCACCAGCACGACATCATCCGGCACTTCCTCGGCCAGCTTTTCCGTCGTGCCGAGATCGACGGTGAAGTGCTTCAGGTTGCGGTTGTTCACGCCGATGATGCGGGCGTCGGTAGCGAGGGCACGTTCGAGCTCCGGCAGGTCGTGCACCTCGACGAGGGCATCGAGCTGGAAGGTGTGCGCCACCTCCAGCAGGTGCTCCAGCGTCGGCTGGTCCAAAGCGGCCACGATCAGCAGAATGGCATCCGCACCGGCCACCACAGCCTCAAAGATCTGCGCCTCATGGATGATGAAATCCTTCCGCAGGCACGGGATGTCCACCTGCTCGCGAATCAGCGTGAGATACTCCAGACGGCCTTGGAAATACTTTTCATCGGTGAGCACCGAGAGAGCATTCGCGCCCGCTTTTTCATAACCACGGGCAATCGTGAGCGGATCAAAGTCCGCCGCGATCGTGCCCGCGGAGGGCGAGGCCCGTTTCACCTCGGCGATCATGCTCAGGCGGGTGGGATCGGCACGCAGGGCATCGTAAAACGAGCGCACGTCATCCCGCAGCGCGGCGGCGGCACGCAGTTTCTCCGCGCGGGGCAGCAGACGCTGCACTTCGAGATGCTTTTGGGCGATGATTTCGTCCAGTTTGTTCATGAGGGCCGCCACAGTGCGGGCGAACCGCCTCCGCGCAACCCGTCTTCACCTCCGTACCGGAGGTTTTTCCGCCCGCACATGATTCATTTCGCCTCCGTCCAACGTCTGGAGGCTTGACCCAATCGATTCCAGCCGAGCTTCCCACCTATGACTCCCTGCCTTTTCTCCATCAGCTACGCGGGCTTCTGGGGCCAGTCGGTACTCCCGCTGACCGATTTCATCGCGCATGCGGCAACTCTTGGCTACCCGGCCGTGATGATCGCCGGAAAGCGCCCGCATCTCTCGCCCTTGGACGCCGGCGAGCTGGCTCCGAAGATCAAAGCTGCGCTGGCGGCCGCCAAGGTGCGTTGCGAGGTGCTCGGCGCCTATACCAATCTCTCCCAGCCATCGGTCGTCGGCGGCGAGGTGCCCTCCATCGAGATGCAGATCGCCTATGTGGAGTCGCTGGCACGCGTGGCCGCGCAGATCGGCACCCGGATCGTTCGCATCTTCACGGCTTATGAAGTGGAGGGGCAGGAACCGCAGGCGCAGTGGAAGCGCTGCACGACCGCCATCCGCGAGATGTGTGACCGCGCCACGGCGCATGACGTCACGATTGCCATCCAAAATCATCACGATGTCGGCCTGCACACCGAGGCCTTGATCGAGATGCTCGCCGACATCGACCGGCCGAACTGCAAGCTCGGCTTCGATGCATGGTCACCCGCGCTGCGTGGCGAGCCGCTCTACGAGGCCGCCAGGCTGGCCGCGCCGCACACCGTCATCACCACCAACGCCGACTACATCAAGGTGCCGCGCCACCGCTACCGGCCGGAGCTGGTGAACTACGAGCGCCAGTCCACCGACTTGGTGCGTGCCGTGCCCTTCGGCACCGGCTTCATCGACTACACAGCCTTCTTCAACGGCCTCAAAGATGGCGGCTTCGACGGCATCGCCACCTTTGAAATGTGCTCGCCGCTGCGAGGTGGTGGTGAGATGGCGAACCTCGATGCCTGCGCCACGACTTACCTGAAGTGGATGAACGAGCGCGGCTTCATCTGAACCATTTGCTCTGTTATGAAACCCCTCCTCGTCTTCCTTCTCACCGCCTCGCTCCACGCCGCCGACTTCGCAGGCTGGAGCACGCAAAGCCCACGCGAGGAAATCCGCCCGCAGTTCAGCAGCGGACCCGACGACACGCTGATCATCACCCACGACCAGCGCGAGGGCCTCGATGGCTGGTTTCAAAAGAGCTTCGAGGTGAAGGGCGGCGCGTTTTACCGCTTCGAGGCACGGCGCAAGACCACCGACGTCACGAATGCACGCCAGAGCTGCCTGGTGCGCATCGTGTGGCAGGATGCGAAGGGTGCCGGCGTGAAGCTCGATGCCGCTCCAGAGTATCTCACGCCCGGCCTGCCCATGCCGAGCGCGGAGCCCGAGTATCCCGTCGATGGCCAAACGGATACCGAGGGTTGGACCACGGTCAGCGGCGTGTATCGCGCACCATCCAAGGCGGCGAAAGCGATCGTCGAGTTGCATCTGCAATGGGCACCCGGAGGCCGTGTCGAGTGGCGTGGGGCAAGTTTCGCAGAGACCCAGCCGCCTGCCGTGCGAAAGGTGCGCCTCGCCGCTGTGCATTACAAGCCGCAGGGCAAGTCCCCGCGTGAGAACTGCGAGGAGTTCGCTCCACTCATCGCCGAGGCCGCGCAAAAGCACGCCGACCTCGTCGTGCTTGGCGAGACGGTGCCCACCGTCGGCCCGGTCAAAGATCCCGTCGCCACCGCCGAGCCGATCCCCGGCCCTTCGTGCAACTACTTCGCCGGACTCGCTAGGCAGCACCGCCTGCACATCGTGCTCAGCCTTTACGAGCGTGTGGAGCATCTCGTTTACAACACCGCCGTGCTTCTCGGCCCGGACGGCTCGCTCATCGGCAAGTATCGCAAAGTCTCTCTCCCGCCCGGCGAGGCCGCGAAGGGCATCGCACCCGGCAAGGACTACCCCGTCTTCGACACCGCCTTTGGTAAAGTCGGCCTCATGGTCTGCTACGACGGCTTCTTCCCCGAGGTCGCCCGCGAGCTCACGAAGAACGGCGCGGAAGTCATCGCGTGGCCCGTGTGGGGCTGCAATCCGCTGCTCGCCCAGGCCCGCGCCTGCGAGAACCACGTCTTCGTCGTCAGCAGCACCTTCATGAAACCGGAGGACGGCTGGATGCACTCCGCCATCTACGACCAAGGCGGCCGCCCTCTCGCCAAGGGAGACAAGTGGGGCTCCGTCGTCGTCACCGAAGTCGATCTCAGCCAGCCCTACTACGGCCCCTACAACCTCGGTGACTTTCATTCGATGATCGAACGTCATCGTCCGCCGGTGGCGGGGAAGTGACTCAAGTCCACTGCTCGCCAACTGATTCGCAGACTTCACGGAGCAGTTCGCTGCCAAACCAGCAGTCGCCCTTGGCTTGCAGACCTTGGATCACTGGCACAATACGGCTAATCAGCCCGCGCTGTTTCGCCAAAACGATCAAGCCCAAGCAACCCGTGACACGCAATCCATGCTGGATCGCCAGCCGACGTCCGAGTCGTTCATCCATCAGCAACGTGTCCGGTTGCAGTTCCAGAGCGAGCGCGATGGCTTCGGTTTCACCAGGATCGAGATCAGCCTGGCTTACGCTTGCGGGAATCTGTTGAGGTTCGATCACTTCGATCCAATTCGGCAGATCCGCATGAGCTCTGAGCAACTCGGCCTCGACCGCTGGTGGAATCACCACTCGCCGGAAGATGACTTGCAACAAATCACCGTGCCCGGCCAGAATGAGGGCTGACAAAGGCGAAGTGTCGCTGATGACAATCATGCGCCGAGCTTCGCGTTCAGTTCCGCGATGGAGCGCAGGTCATTCGCAAAGTCCTCCCGGTCATAATGAAGCTGAATGCGCCGGCGTGCCAATTCACGCCGCATCTCCGCCTGTGACACGCCCGCGATCTCCGCAGCCTGCCCCAGAGTCACTTCTTCCGCAGCAAACGCACCAATCGCCAGATGCAGCTTCGCCTGAGACGGTCGCATCGTGCGCTCAAGCGCCTGAGGGAGTGGCAGTGTGATGGTCATGGGGAAAAGTGGCATGCGTTTGGTGAATGGCAAACGCTCAGGCTCTAGGGTTTGGACCGCCTGCGGATCGACAAATCGATCTGCCGTGCCTTGAACCGCTCTTCGAAGGCGCTCTCGTCAGGAAATCGTCCCTGACTATCTGGCCAAAAGCACTGATAAGCTGGGAAGGGTTTCCCGAGGTGCTTGTAGAACCAATTCGCGCAGCCCAGATACTCATGGAACTGAGTCGAGTGAATGACTTTGAACATAAGGTCGAGCCCTTCGATAATCTTGCCGTTCCTTCTCCCCGCGACAATCCGACCACCGTTCATGAAGTGGTCCGCGATGCTGTTCAACAAGCGATGGGCAGTCTCCATTGGCAATCCCATGATCAAAATCTCCGGTTGGAGTGTGCGAAGATAGACTCCAACCGTGAAAGCAAATCCAGGACCTTCCTCGTCATCGGGAACGCCCACAACATGCCACCCGTGTTCATGTATATCCGACAGCAGTTTTTCGTCAGCCTTTTCTTCAGGCTCCCGGAAGGAGAATGCGGGGATCAAGGTTGGATAGCTGGCCATGCGTCACCAAGCCGTGAGGTGAATTGTGGTCAATCTCCATTCCAAACTCGCTAAGATCTCACCTCACCTCCGCGCCCTTCTTCAACACCTCCATCTGCAACTCGCGCCACGCTTCCGTGCCGTGGCGGGCTTTGACGGGGTCGATGGTGAGGGTGTCGCCGGCTTCGAGGAGGAGGCGCTGGACTTTCACGGGATCGACGGCACGCGGGGCGAGGTTTTGCTTCGCGGCGAGTGCGGCGATGACGCCGACGGCCTGGCCGATGTTCAGGGTGTGGGGTTGCAGGCGGGTGGCGCCGTTCACCATGCGACTCTGGCTGAAGTTTTTCTCGGCGGGCAGGAAGCCGTCGATGATTTCGGGGATGAGCGACTCAAACGGGATGGAGAAGGGGCCGAGGCCGCGCTCGCCAAACTTGTGCGGGATGTCGCTTTCGAGATCGAGGTCGGTTTCGAGCCATTCTTTGCGCATGGAGCCGTGCAGGTCGATGGCGTAGTCGCCGAGCGCCACGGTGTGGCGGAACTGCACGGGCTTTGCCTTCGTGCGCTCGATCTCCGACGGGCGCAGCGTATGCAGGCCGATGATGCGGCGGCTTTCGCGAGTGTAGGGGATGATGGAGAAATGCACGAGCACCGGGCGGAAGGGCGCGAGCTCCGGCTGATCATGGATCCACTTATCGACGGCGGCGATGTGCGAGGGCGTGTCGTAGCCCTCGTCATTTGCCACGGACCAGTCGGTCTTCCCGACCACATTCTGGATGTAGTAGAGCAGTTGCAGCGTCTTCAATTGCATGACGCGGTTCATGGCGAGACGCGCGGCGGCGTCCTCGATCTCGGCGATGGTGGAGTGCACGTCGTTGTTGTAGTTCAGATGCGTGCGGGTGATGACGCTGTTGTCGGCCGGGCGGGCGCTGTCCGGCATGCCGCGATAGCCGATGAAGGTGGCCCAGTTCCACGGCTTGGCCTTCAGATCGACCTTCTCGCCCGCGACGAGCGATTTCGAAAACGCGGCCTGCACCTTGTCGGTGTAGCCGGGTGGTTTTTCGCGCAGTAGCAACTCGGCGGGCACGCCCTGCGGATACTGCTTCACCACAGCGGTCCAGGTGTTGGACTGCACGTGGCGTTTCGGGTCGATGGCGTCATTGAGGCAATTGCCCACGCGATACCGAGCGCCGGTAAGCGGGATGACATCGCCCCACTCGGTGGCATCGACGAGCACCTTGCTGGCGATGCGGCGCGTGCGGCCTGCGTGCGTGATCTCCACGCCGGTGACGGAGTTGCCTTCTTTCGTGACTTTGGAAACGCGGGCCAGCAGGGCGAGATCGAGCACGCCGCGGCCTTTCGCATCGCCGAGCATGACGTGGAGCAGTCGGCGGCCGACGCGTGGCTCCACGCCGACGTGGCCGTGCCAGTAGGCGGTGAGGTGATTCACGCCGAGCGGCCGGTAATGCGCGGCGATGAGGCCGCAAAGCTCGCGATACAGGCCACGCTCGCGCACGAGCGTGCGTCCTTCATCCATCGAGGTCACGCCCGCGGCCATCGCCTGGCCGCCGACCCACTCCGTCTCCTCCAAAAGCAGCACACTGGCCCCGAGTCGCGCCGCCTGCACCGCCGCGCCGACTCCGCCCGTGCCCGCACCGGCGATGACGACATCGTAGCTCTCGCGCAGATCATTGAAGTCTGTCGCCTCCAGCGGCGTGGCATTCACCGACTTCGGCGGATCGACCGGCAACTGCGCCGCGCCACGGCTGAGCACGATGGCGACGTTTTTGCCGACACACACGCCCCCGGGAATGGCCGTCTTCTTCCAATAGTCCGGCGAACTGAGCACGCGCTGCCGCGTGAGCACCTCGAGTGCCTCATCAAGCGTCTTCACCGGCATCGTGAGCCGCGCGATTTTGATCAACAAGCTCGCCACATGCTCTCCATCGCACTTTCCCGTCTCGGTGGCGTTCGTGCGCCAGTAGTCCGGCGACTCGATGACTCCTTTTTCCGCCAAGGCCGCGAGATCCTCCTCCGTGAATGGCGTGCTGGCGGCCTGCACGGTGAGTGTGAGGGCAAGAAAGAGCGAAAAGACGGCGCGGAAGAGCATAAACTTTGAGCAGAGGTTATTAGCCGCAGGCCTCGTCACTTCTGGCGGAGGCGGTATTTTTGCAGGCTGCTGTTGGGTTTGTCAGGCAGCGTGCGTTCGATCAGACCGGCGTCGAGGGCGGGTTGCAGGTAGTTTTTGCGGAACGTGGGACGGTGGGCAAGGCGCAGCTTTTTCATGCAGGCCAGAGCGGTCAGGGGCTGCGCGGCGAGGCATTTTAGCAGCGCTTTGACTTGGTCGCTCACTTGATCGCCGACTTGGTCGGTGGCGGTGGCTTCGTGCAATGCCTGAAGCAGCGCCGAGAGGAGGAATTCGATGAAGGCAGTGGACTGGCCCGCCTTGTCGGAGGCCGCGAGTGCCGCGTAATACTCGGCCTGCCGCTCACGGATCACCGTTTCGACCGGCACCCAGGCCAGCAGCGGCTTCCAACGGCTCAAAACCAGCGTCTGCCACAGCCTTCCGATGCGCCCGTTGCCATCGGCAAAGGGATGGATGAACTCCAGCTCGTAATGAAACACACAGCTCGCGATCAGCGGATGCGCATCGGTCGTTTTGAGCCAGTTCAGCAGTTCATTCACGAGTCCCGGCACGCGGTCGGCAGGCGGGGCCAGATGCACGATCTTTTTCCCCTGAGCGATGCCCACGCCCGCCGTGCGAAAGCGACCCGGATGGTCCACGAGACCGCTCATGAGCAGCTTGTGAGCGGCGAGCAAATCTTTGACCGCCCAAGGTTTCCACGCTGGCATCGCCTCATAGGCGGCGAAGGCATTGCGCACCTCCTGGATTTCCTTTGGCGGTCCGAGCACCCGTTTGCCAGCGATCACCGCGGTGACTTGCTCCAAAGTGAGCGAGTTGTTTTCGATGGCCAGGGAGGCCTGGATCGTGCGCAGCCGGTTTCCACGTCGCAAAGCCGGAGGTGCGGGCACTCCTGCACACCCGGTGAGACGTCCCAGCGCCTCACCCACCTCGGCCACGAGCACGAGGACGCGCGGTGTCAGCGTGTAGGGTGGGCTGTAAGTCGAACTCATGGTTTTCGTGCCATTAACGCTTTTCTACATCGCTCCTCAATCTCCAATTGCTGATTCACATCGGGCATGAAAGCGAGACTGGCAGCCGTTGTTGAGTTCACACGTCCCTTTTCATGCCCACGAAGCTCCTTTTCTCTCTTTTCATCTCCACCGCCGCGTTGGCAGCCGATGCACCAGTGACCGGCGAAATCTCTGCGGCGGCTTATCCATCGATTCAGGCCGCTTTGACGGCAAATCCGGGCAAAGTCGTTTTTGTGCCTGCGGGCGATCACGTGATCACCGAGAAGCTCCGCGTTCGTGGCGACCGCAGCGGGCTTTGCGGGCCCGGACGCATCATTCAGCAAAATCCGGCTCAAGCGATCCTCGAGATCGAAAACGCCAACGGCATTGAAATCCGCGATGTGACGCTCACGCGGCCTGAGGACCAGAGTGAAACGAACACCGAGGCTCTCCGTGCCCAAAATTGTTGCGATCTGGTGATTGAGAATGTGAAGGTCATCAACAACCGCACGAAGTCCGGTGCCATCCTGGTCACCGACAGCAGCAGCACGCGCATCAGCCGCTGCCTCGTGCGCAATTACATGCGTGTGAGCGTGGATGACCGCACGCAAGGCGATGTCTCCGGCTATGCGTTTCGATGCACCGACGGCACCGGCATCATGGTGCGCTACTGCAAAGGCACGCTCATCGAGGGCAACCGCGTCATGGAGGAGACTTACTTCCCGTCAAAGGAATGCCGGGAGCAATACAAGCTCGGCACCTTCGTGAAAAAGAACCCGGAAAAAGGCCCGCACCTCAGCCAGCAGGCCTGGGATGCCGGTTACACGGACAATTGGCGCCAGGGCAGCGGCATCGTCGTCACCGCGCCGGAGGTCAGCGACTTCACGCGTCTCATCGGCAATCACATCGAAAATGCCGCGCAGGGCATCGATCTGCATTGTGACCGCGTCATTGTCTCGAACAACATCGTCAATCATGCGCACATCGGCATGAAAGCCATGCACGGCAGCCGCAACGTGCTCATCACCGGCAACCAGTTCATCCGCAACGACCTGTGGGCCATCGGCCTGATGCCCGGAGCTGCTGCGCATCCTGCGCAGGACGGCAAACCAGCCAACGCTGACGGCGGATCGATCATCGCGAACAACCTCATCTCCGATTTCGGTCACGGCGATGCCCACTGGATGTGGGGCGAAGAGCGCTCGCCCTTCAAATTCGACGCCGGCCAGGACCCCGATGATCCGCCGCTCACCGATGTCCTCATCCAAGGCAACCTCGTCCACAACCCCGGCCCGCCGCGCTACATTTACGATGTGATCATTTCCACCGAGCCCAGCGGCCCGCGTGGGCTGCATTTCAGCAACAATGTGTTTCCACCGGGCACCCGCGGCGTGTGCAATCTGGAGCTGAAGCCGTGATTTCGTGGCTTCAGTCTGCTTTCAAGCGCCAGCGTGCCCGCTGAATGCTGCGGCCGATGTCGAGCCAGCTTTGCTCGAAGTCGGTGGTGGGATAGAAAAAGGCGTCCTCGGGCCAGTCGAGCCTTTCGAACTGTGCGGAGCGGGATTCGAGGCTGAGCAGCGCGTCCTCAAAATACGGCTGGTCGTCCGTCTTGAGCAAAAACTCGCCTCCGGGCCTCAGGATGCGGGCGAGGCCGTCGAGGAACTCAGCCTGGTTCACGAGGCGGCGGGCGGCATGCTTCTTTTTCGGCCAGGGATCAGGGCAGAGCAGATGCAGCCGGCTCACGCTCGCCCGCGGCAGGAGCCAGGCGACGGTGTAGGCGCTTTCGAGGCGCATGATGCGGGCGTTGTTGAGATGCCGCGCCTCGATCTTTCGTGCCGTTTTGCTCACACGGCCGAGCATGCGCTCCACGCCAAGAAAATCCCGCTCCGGATGCTGTGCGGCCATGCCGAGGAGGAAGGTGCCATCGCCACAGCCGAGGTCGATCTCCAGCGGACGCGAGGGATCGGGGAAGATGTCGGCGTGCTGGAGTTCGCGGAAGTGATCGGGAGGGACGAAGAGAGCGGGCATTGGGGAATGACGAAACCAGAATGACGAATGACTAAAGGCGGAAGGAATGAATGACGAAGCACGAAGTGCCAAGTAGATGATTTTGCCTGCCATCGGAGGATTTCCGGTTAATGGCAGGGCTCGCATGTCCGCCACCACTCCCACTCCTGCCACGTCCCAGCGATCTCATCGTGCCATCCGGTTGTTCCTCGGCCTCGTCTGCTTCCTGGCAGGCGCGGCGGTGATGGTGGTGGAAATCAGCGCCTTCCGCCTGCTGGCACCGTTCTTTGGCAACA
>JBJONJ010000224.1:0-5314 GCA_046051905.1 Verrucomicrobiota bacterium | reverse complement strand
CCGCGGCAGCGGCATTCCAATCCCAGGTAAAGTCCCGGAGGCCGCGCTTCAGCACCTCGGCGGCCACCTCACCCGCCTCCGCATGCCGGTGAAAACGCCACAGGGCGATCACCTGGTTCGCCGCGATCCAGCCTTTGAGATCTTTCCGCTTCTCACAGCCCTCCAACCACGCGGCGGTCTCCGCATGCAGGCCGGAGTTGGCGAGGGCGTAGCCGCATTTGCCGTAGGTGAGCGAATGGCCACGCATCCACTCGCCATGGGTGGTGATGAGTTCGGGGACAATGCCGCCGGCTTCACGCATGTCGCCGATGACATCCAGAAACGCGGCCACCGGCTCCGCGGCCTCCGCACCAGTCCGCCCGATCCATCGGGCAAAGTGACTGCGCACGTCCCATTGCTTGCGATGGCAGGCGCGGCGGGTGAACAGCGCGGCGAAGCTCATGTTGATCGAATCATCCGCCACGGCGGCATCGAGCACCTGGTCGAGCAGGCGCAGGTATTTCAAGGTGGCGAGCTCCTTCTCGAAGAAGGTGATGAAGTCGGGCGTCAGCGGTCCGCCGCGCACGACACGGGCCAGCGAGGCTTCCAGCGCGGCTCGATCCTCGTTTCTCGCCTGCAAAAGCACGCCCCACGCGGCTTTCATCCCGTCCGCGCTTGTTTCCGCAGGTAATTGAAGCGCGCTTTCCAGCCCGCTGCGATCGTTCTGTCTCCAAAGCTCGCGGCAGAGCATGTCGAACAGCCAGGCATCGGCGGGCTGCTCGCGAAAACAACGCTCCAAGTAGCCGGAGAGCGTGGTGCCCTCTTTCCATTGAACATGCGACGCGGCTTCGCGTTCCCGTCCTTCGACGAGCAGGCGTTTCACCTCGGCGTATGTGGCGTCGTCAGGCATTCAATTCATCGAGCGGAGGGCTTCACGGATGATCTTGTCGGCGCTGGAGGCTGGATCAAAGCCGGGCTGTTTCGCGATCTCGTTCACGGCCTTTTGCGCCTCGCCCTGTTTGTAGCCGAGAGAGATGAGGCCGAGCACCGCGTCGCTCTGCGCCTCGCGGACGGGGTCGTGGGAGGTCTTGGCACTACGGCTGGCCTGCCAGGCATCGACGACGCCCACCTTGTCCTTGAGCTCCAAAACGATGCGCTCGGCCGTTTTGCCGCCCACGCCCTTGATGCGGGCCAGCGCCTTCACATCGCCCTGGATCACGGCATCTTTGAAAGCGGCCACGGGCATGCCGCTGAGCACGGAGAGCGCCATTTTCGGTCCCACGCCGGACACGCGATCCATCAGCAGGCGGAACAGGTCCCGCTCTTCCTCGGTGAGAAAGCCAAACAGCTTGTGATCCTGCTCCGTGACGTGGTAATGCGTGAGCAGTTTCACCTCCGCGCCCGGCTGCGGCAAGCGGTCAAAGGTCGTCAGCGGGATATGGGCCAGGTAGCCCACACCGTGGACGTCCACGGTGGCTTGGTGCGGCATGGCCTCGGCCAGGATTCCTTTCAAATAGGCGATCATGCGCACCATGAAGCCAAGTCGTGAAGCCTGCGCAAGCCTCCGTTTGCAAAGGAAGCGTCCCACGGCTCTTTTCGGCATGCAAAACCCGCCCCAAAGCGTCGTCGAGCTTCTCCAGGCCCTCGTGCGTATCCCATCCGTGAATCCCGATGGCGATCCCGGCACCCCTCACACCGGCGAGGAGGCCTGCGCCCGCTACATCGCCAGCTTTTTGGAGCATTCCGGCGCGGAGACTTTTCTCGATGAGGTCGAACCCGGCCGTCCGAATGTCATTGGCCACTACCCCACGAAGGGCAGCAGCAAGCCGCGCCTCCTTTTCGCCCCGCACACGGACACGGTGAGCGTCGGCGGCATGACGATCGATCCTTTTGGTGGCGAGCTCCGAGATGGCAAAATCTGGGGGCGGGGTGCCTCCGACACCAAAGGCTCCGCCGCAGCGATGCTGTGGGCGCTTCATGAGCTTCGTGACGAACTCCCCGCGCTGCCCGTCGAGGTGCATTTCGTTGGCTTCATGTCGGAAGAGAGCGCCCAGCTCGGCTCGCAACACTTTGCGAGGCATCACGGCCGCTACGATCTCGCCCTCATCGGCGAGCCTACCTCGCTGAAGACGGTGTTTCGTCACAAAGGCTGCCTGTGGGCCGATGTGCATACCACCGGCGTCGCCGTGCATGGAGCCACGCCGGAGCTGGGCGTGAATGCCATCGTGAAAATGAGTCACCTGGTGCAGGTGCTCGATACGGAGTTTCGTGATCTGCTTGCCGAGGTTGGTGGAGCCGATGAATGGCTCGGCGTGAGCACCATCAATCTCGGCATGATCCACGGCGGCACCCGCAGCAACATCGTCGCCGATGCCTGCAAGCTTCGCGTGGACATCCGCACCACGCCCGGCCTTGCGAAGGCAGGCGGTGCGATGAAGCTGCTGAGCGAATTTGTGGCTCGTCACGATGCCACCGCGCACGTCACCGCGGCCAGTGAGGCCTTTTGCCTCGACACCGATCCCGCGAATCCCTTGGTTCAGAAGCTCATCTCCGCCGGAGGCGATCTCACGGGCGCTCCGTGGTTCTGCGACGCCGCCTTTCTCGCCGCCGCCGGCACGCCTGCCATCGCCATCGGCCCCGGCAGCATCGCCCAGGCCCACACGAAGGACGAATACATCGCCGTGAAGGATCTCGAGGACGGCGTGGCGTTCTTTAAACGGTTCTTGCAGAGTTTGGCCGCGTGAGATCTCACTGCGGCAGCGGCGGTGGTGTCCCGGCTTTCGGCTTGGTTTCGCTGCGCTTCCAGATTTGAGCATCAGTTGCAACTTCAGCACGCCGATCTGCGGCGGGATGCGCACGGACTGCGGCATCGTGCTCCAGCGAAAGCTGCCCTTGATGATGCTTTTGGGATCGGTGTTCAGTTCCACGCAGGGCAAGCCTTGGTTGTCGATGGTCACGCCTTGCGGCCAGCATTGGGGATCGCCCGGCAGCGGCAGCCAGTCGTGAGATCGCGAATTCACCGCGAAGCTGAAACTCCCGCCTGCCGCCTCCGCTTTGATTTCCACCGGCGCATGCCAGAGCGGCATCAGCTTCGTCTTGTCATCGAAGGCCGTGGGCTTGCCGCCGTGCTTCGTTTCGTTCCAAGTGCCCCAGCTTTGCCAGTCATCGAGCAGCTTCGGGAACTGCGCCCGGCCCGGCGAGGTGATGGACACGAGGGCGAGCAGGATGACAAAGACGAATCGAGTCTTCATGGCGAGGTGTAAAGGCTACCAGAGCCTAGCACGGCTTGAAAACAGCCATCTTGGAACTTCACGGCGATTTCACGGAGCTTAAAGAGCGGGGCTTCGCTGGATGCTCAGAAGCGATAAGGACCACGGCGATACTCGATCCACATGATTTCGCAGACGAGAATCAGTATCCAAATCGGAACGAGCAAAAATGCCTGCCGCCAGCGCAGCCTAAGGGGGGCCTTTTGAAACATCCGGGAGATGGAAAGCCACTTCACCAGCAAGGTTGCGAGAATGCCGGTGCTGTAGGTGAGTGACACGAACATCAAGAAGAGTCGCGCTATGGTGTTATGCCTCGAAGGGGGATGCCACAAAAGCGTGTGTTGAAATCCATACCAGAGGAGCGAAAGACCTCCGAAGACCAAAAGCACGCGCACGGTGTCGAGATGGCGGCTGGTCAGGAGAGTGACCACGAGCATCCGCGCCATCCCGGTCGCAGCGAGGACAGGCAGCACGACAGGCTCGGCGCACATGGCGCAGGCGATGGGTAGTGAAATCATGCCGGGCGGGAATCTGACCCGCGATCAAGGCTATGCAACTTCCGCCACGGCATCGTCCACCGCCTTGTCGAGAACGTCGCAGGCCTCAACAGAGTCTCGACTGGCTGGTCGCCCATCAATGCCACTGACCTCTTCCTTGATTTCGATTCCTCAAAGACTCACAATAGCAGCATGAAGTCCATTCAATACAGCCTGCACCGCGAGGAAGAATTCTGGGTCGCTCAATGCCTCAATGTCGATGTCTCCAGCTTCGGAACCTCGCGCGAAGAAGCCGTTAGCAAGCTCAAGGAGGCTGTTGAGCTCTATTTGGAGGATTCGGGTGATGACTATCTCGAAATCAGCGATGTGAGTGTGGGAGAGGAGCTGGCGTATGCCTAACCGGCCAGGCTCAAGGCAGATTCTCGATGTGCTGCAAAGACATGGATTCCATCCGGCATCTCAAAAAGGCAGCCATTTGAAGCTGCGTTCGCCCGAAGGCCGGGTGGTCATCGTGCCTCATCCCTGCAAGGAAATCCCCATCGGCACGGTGCGCTCGATCATCCGCCAGTCGGGCCTGCATCCACGCGAGTTTGGCTTCTGAACAACAGACATTCGTGAGGTCGAAGGCTTCGGAGTGTCGAAAGCTCGTCCGGCCGCTCCGACATCATGCCGGGCATGATTGTGGCTGAAAACCAGCTCACTTCATCTCCGCCACGGCATCGTCCACGGCCTTGTCGAGCACGTCGCAGGCCTCAATCAAGGCCTCTTCGGTGACGGTCAGCGGCGGGCAGATCTTGACCGTCTGGCCCCAGGCTCCGACGGGGGCGAAAAGCAGCAGCCCGCGCTGGTAGCACAGCTCGATGATGCGGTGGGCGAGATCGTGGTTGGGCTCTTTCTTGCCGGGAACCACGGTTTGAAGCCCGGCGACGAGCCCGGCGCAGGTCACATGGCCGATCACACTCGGGTGACGTGCCTGGATGGCCTTGCAGCGTTCGTGCAGGATGACGCCGAGTTTCGCGGCGTTGCCGGTGAGGTCTTCGGCGAGGAGCTTTTTGATGTTCGCAGTGGCGGCGGCGCAGCAGACGGGATTGCCGGTGTGCGTGCTGGTCATGCTGCCGGGCGGGAAGTGATCCATGATGTGCTGGCGGCCGATCACGGCGCTCAGCGGCATGCCGGAACTGATGCCCTTGCCACAGCAGATGAGGTCCGGCGTGACGCCGTAGTGCTCAAAGGCCCAGAACTTGCCCGTGCGGCCGAATCCGGACTGCACCTCATCAAACGTGAGCACGACTTGATGCTCGTCGCACCATTGGCGGAGCTTCTGGATGTATTCGACGGGCGCGAAGTCGGGACCGACGCCCTGATAGCTCTCCATGATGACTCCGGCGATGTTTTCGGGCTTCATGCCGCTCTTTTCGATTGCTTTCAAAAACGCATCGAAGCTGCTGTCGCCCTCCCAGTAGCCATCGGGGAACGGCGCGTTGATGATGGCCTTGTCGAGATTCACGATCCACGTCTTTTGCCCGCCCATGCCGCCAGCCTGCTGGCTGGCGAGCGTGCGGCCGTGGT